>NZ_JAMPLI010000031.1:0-53999 GCF_039962475.1 Leptolyngbya sp. GB1-A1
CGCAGCAAAAGGAGGAGAATCGAGCCTTAAGTCAATCGCGAGTGGTCTGTGAAAATGCGTTTGCTGGAGTCAAGCGTTACAACGCGGTGAGCGCTATCTATCGCAATCGAAAAGCGGAGTTTGATGATCACCTTATGCTAACCGCAGCAGGATTATGGAACTTCTACCTGACTGCGGCATAGGAAGAACTTGAAAGGTCGCATTGGCTAGCTCTGTTCTTATTTCCCGACAACTCTGCTGAATAAATAGTTAATCCTTAAATTCCGGTGGTGAGTTACCTATTTCTTTAGAAGAACGGCTTGCAGCAGTAGAAAGGGCGATCGCTGAGTTGCAGAAACAGGCTGCAACTTCTTAAGCGAATAACTTTAATCGAATAACTGGCTCTAATCTATCACCGAGTCTTTTAAGGATGAACTTGCATTTAAGGAAGTGCTTGCCTGTGGGCGATCGATTGATAAGGCAATTCAGGGCGATGATTTGCCCCTCAAAGTGAAGGACGAGACATAAAACAGTTAACCACAAGTGGTTTATAGCATTCGAGCGGACAAATAGAGCTAGCTATACTAAAGAAATCTTCCTTAAAGAGTGGAATGCCAACGACTGTACAGTTGGGATGCTTGTATCGAATTAGCTACTATTTGACCTACTCGATGCTTTAACCCATTCGTCTTGTTTGTATCGACGATTGAACCCAAAATCTGTATGTTTTAGCAGGGCAAAACGAGGAAGTTGAGTTCGAAGTGGCTCCAACTGGGGAGGTGCTGTAATGAGTTCAGTGGATTATGCGGCAATGTCATACCAGGAGTTGAGGCGTTATTTTCCTGACTCATCGAGAAGATACTGCGGCTTTTCAAGCGTATTTGGCAAGGCCTAGGGAGCGTTCATGTCCTATCGTCACAACCATCAATGCCCCAGACTTTGACAGCAAAATAGGGGCTGCGATCCAGCAGCAAATAGCAAACTATTAAAATAGCAGCACAAGCTAACGATCCAAGACAATGCTGCAAGTCTTTGTGTACGGAAGCCTGAAGCCGGGAGAACAATACTTCGATCGCTACTGTGCTGCCTATCTCACGGCAATGCAGGAAGCGATCGTCTACGCTCAGCTTTATGATTTGCCGATGGGCTATCCGGCGATCGTTCCCGGCAATCATCCAGTTCGGGGATATGTGTTTACCTTTGAAGATCCAGAAGTGCTGAACTTGCTGGATCAACTCGAAGACTATATGCCCGATCGCCCGATCGAGCAAAACGAATATCAGCGCAAAGAAATCCAGACGTTTGACCTGCATCAGCAGCCGTTGGGCTGGGCGTGGGTCTATGAGATGACCCAGGAGCAGGCTGAACGTCTGGGAGGAGTGATTTTACCTGAAGGAAGCTGGCATCGAAACTCGATCGACCACTGTTCCTAATTCACTGCCCGTTTATTGCAGCGTACTTTGCTTCATTGCCGGATTAGGGCTAGAAACGGCTGCTTTGGGGATTTCAATCACCGGGCGATCGAGCGCGATCATCAAGCCATCTTGGGGAATTGCCCGCTCAGAATTTTGAGGGGCGTTTGCCATCTGGGGTGAGCCAAACTCGCGGGGCAGTGTGCCGACCACAGAACCCACAACCAGCGCGGCGAATGCCAGTCCGCCCCAAATAAGCCGCTTCGGAGTGCGGTGCAGCTTCGCAGAAACCTGCTGAACGACTTGTTCTACGGGCTGCTCGGAAGGGGGCATCGGCAGCGCGCGTAGACCCTGGCGCAGCTTCAGCAGGCGGGCGTACAACTGCTGTGTTTTGTAGTCAGTTTTCAGCCATGCTTCGATCTGACGGCGTTCTGTAGCAGTGACTTCTCCGTCCAGATAGGCACTTAACAGCTCAAATCGATCGCGCTTTGTCAGGTTATCGCTTATAACAGACGGCAGTGGCTCAGGGTTTTGTCCCTGTTTAGGGTGGGGATTTAAGCGATCGAATTCGTCAAAGTTAGACATTTTCAGCGTCTCAAGCAGTTAGTACGAGAACCAAGCTATTCAGCCTCAAATATTGCACCCATCAGCAGGATACTACGCTAAACAGCTACCTCTATTACAGGCTAGCGATCGGGTGAGTGACATCAATAAATAGACTGTAGCGAAACAGAATGTCATGCATCGTAAAGAGCATCACAGTTTCTTTACAGTTTCTTTAGACCGCTAGCTGAGGCAACTAGTCCTCCAAATAGCCCTGAAGCTGAGACTGGAGGCGTTGTCGCGCTCTGGCAATGCGAGATTTGACGGTTCCGAGGGTAACGCCTGTGATTTCGGCGATTTCCTCATATGCCATGCCTTCAATCTCACGCAGGACGATCGTAGTCCGAAAGACTTCCGGTAGGTCAGCAATTGCTGACCGGAGCTGATCGTAAAATTCCTGCGTTGCCAGTTGCTCTGCCGGGCCCGGATCGTCTGAGGCAATCTCCCAATCCATTTCTCCGTCTTCTACGCTAAGCGGTGCATCTAATGACAAAGGCGCATTAACCCGCTTCCGCTTTCGCAGCTCGTCGTAAAATAGATTGGTCGCGATCCGGCTCAGCCAGCCCCGAAACTTTCCGGGTTCCTGAAGCCGCTTAATATTCCGGTAGACCCGAATCCACACTTCCTGAGACAAGTCTGCCCGATCAGTCCAGTCAGGGGCAAGGTGATAAAGCACCTTTTCGACATGGGAGTGATAGCGACGAATCAGTTCAGCGAAGACAGCTTTTCCAGGACGTAGACCTTCCTGGCATTGCAAAATTAGGTCGAAGTTAGACAGTTTTTCAACTGGCATAGCAGCCTGGGGGGCAATTGCCTCAACCGCTGACCAGGACACAGGAAGAGATTCGCTACTCATGGACAGAACTCGGCTCTGTGGGATTCCAGTATGATGTGACGCTGTCATTTGTGAGATGTTCCCCAATGTTAATTGAAGGTGAATAAGCAATGCGTTCGCTCTGGGCTGGAGGTTCTTAGGTTCTTAAACTGTCTGAGCCTTGGTTGGCACGATTACTGAGATCCGCTTATTCTGAAGTTTTAGAAAACTTTGAACGTTGAAAGCCAACTAATTCTAAAGATTTAGAAGGGCTTGAACGTTGCTAGCAGTATGCTGCCCTGTTAGGATGCCGCCTTAAGGGGTTGACCCTGAAGAATTCTTGAATACTTCTTATCTAACCTTCTGAAGTTTCAGAAGTTTCTGAACATTCATTATATGGAAAACTCAGTGCGGGAACAAGGTCTCTCTATAGAAATTTGTAATTGAAGCGAAAGAATTAACTTGAAGAGAAAGGACGATTTTTCCCCCGTACCAAGTTCCCGAAACAGATACCTTTGGGCGGAATGCACCAAACCCTAAGAAATCCCTTGATCCCAACGATTCCTCAATCGATCGCCTCAGCATAGCGAGAGTGCCAATCAAAAAACTGTCTCACAAAGAAAACTGTCTCACAAAGATTAAGTTTCCCCCTTCCCTCCCCTGATCCCTCATCCCCAACTCACCCCTCTCTATGCACAGCCAAAACACCACGACAACTCAAATCACCTTCCACTACCTCAACGGTCACACCGAGTCGTTTAACTTGTTCGAGTCGATCGACAATACGACTCCGCAGGGGCTACAGCTCGAAGTGCGGCACTTGCTCCAGCGCGATTGGTGGATTTTGAACTTGCCAGAGCAAACGGTCATGATCAATATTGCAAACGTGACCAAAGTTGAAGTGAAGCCCACCCTTGCTCAGCTTCAGGGAGAAGGTATTTTCTCAGACGTGGAGCGAGTGACGGCTTTAAATCGATCGCGCTAGCAGGTCTTCTACAACCCACCCTTAGGAGCAATACGATGTCTAATCAGCAGCCTCACAAAGCAACCGTTAGTCTGGTTCGGGCAGCGTCCTACGATCGATCGCCATTAGAAGCGGCTCTGCGTGCCCTGCTAGAGCCATTAGGAGGAATGAGTGCATTCGTGAAACCCGGCGATCGAGTGCTGCTTAAGCCCAACTTGCTGACCGGGGCACGTCCGGGCAAGGAATGTACGACTCGACCAGAAGTGGTTTACTGGGTGGCAAAACTGGTGCAGGAAGCGGGGGGTGAGCCTTTTTTAGGGGACAGTCCGGCATTTGGCAGCGCGAAGGGAGTTGCTGTGGCAAATGGTTATGCACCAATTTTGGAGGAGCTAAATCTATCGATTATCGACTTTCAGGGTCAACGCTACGAAACGGTGAGCAAGGAGTTTAATCACCTGTTGTTGAGCAAAGAGGCGATCGAGGCAGATGTCGTCATCAATCTGCCAAAAATTAAATCTCATGTTCAGCTCACCCTGACCATGGGCGTAAAAAATCTGTTTGGCTGCGTTCCTGGCAAGATGAAAGCTTGGTGGCATATGGAAGCCGGAAAAGACAGGGTGCGGTTTAGCAATATGCTGGCAGAAACGGCAAGGGCAATTGCTCCTGATTTGACGATCGTGGACGGCATTATTGGGCACGAAGGCAACGGACCCAGCGGTGGCGAACCTCGACCGCTTGGAGTTTTAGCGGCATCGGCGAATGTGTTTGCAGTCGATCGGGCGTTAGTGGAAGTGCTGAGTGCTGATCCTGCCATGATTCCAACGGTGGCAGCTTCGATACGGCTGGGCTTTTGTCCAGATTTAGACCAAATTGAGTTTCCTGCGCTCACCCCTGCGGAACTGCGCGTCACAGACTGGAAGCTGCCCGAAAAACTGATGCCGATCGACTTCGGACTGCCGCGTGTACTGAAGTCTACGTTTCGCCATTTCTATATTCGGTTTATTAAGGAGCCGATCGCCGCTTACGGTGGACGCTAGAACTGTAAAAAAATGGATTAAATAAGCCCCGCTTACCTTCGGTGTGAAAGTGAGCGAGGCTAGCCTTGCAGTCAATTCAGCTCTAAGAGTAACGATCGCTAGGCGCGAACGGCAAGCCGGAAAATGCTGCTCAGAATATTAAACAAAATGGAATTGACAATGGTGAGGGCGATCGCTCCCAGAATTGCACTCCAAATTCCCAAACGCAAACGGAAGCCTTCAACGAGCTTTGCAGATAAACCAAAAACAATTGTGTTGACAACTAGCCAGAGAATGCCCAGCGTCAAAACATTTAGAATTGTGGAACCTGCAATCCAACCCAGCAGCCAGTTCAGCACGCCAAACACGACACCCGCAGTCAGAGCCTTGCCCACATTATCGACCTCGACCCCGATAAAGGGAATCTTTGAAATAATCAGCAAGCTAATGGCGGTGACGGCAACGCCAATCAGAAAGGGAATGAGGAAATTCATCGAGTTCTTATCTCCTATTTTGTTGATTGTTAATCAAGCGGAATCGATAAAGAAAAACCCGAACTGATACAGATTTTGCTCAAACTTCAGATTTTACTCAAACTTCAGATTTTGCTCAAACTTTGGGCAGGGGCTGAACGAAAAAACCCTTCAGCGCGACGGCTCCTCCGAAGCTTGTGAAGCAATCAATGACAGCAACCCAACGGATTGTCATGCCTTTATGAAAGGAAAAAAGTTTCAAGTTAAGTAAAGAATAGACATTAAAAGCTGTCAAGCGATCGGATACAAACTCCTTGTTACAACTAATTTCCTCTCGATACTCTGCCCCCACGATCGGGTACACACTGCGGTAAGCTGATTTAGGCGGAAAAAGCCCTGCCTTTATTAACATTTCGCAGTCTTTCGAGATAACCCTTTACAAAAATGGTTGCAAGTCTTCCCCGTTCCATTCGCATCGGCTCCCGCAAGAGTCAGCTCGCCCTTGTTCAAACCCACTGGGTTCAAGCAGAACTCCAGAGACTATTTAGTGATCGCAATTTTGAAGTTCATACCATGAGTACCCAGGGCGATAAAATCCTGGACGTGGCACTGTCCAAAATTGGCGATAAGGGACTGTTTACGAAAGAACTCGAAGTCGGAATGTTGAACGGAGACATCGACTTTGCTGTCCACTCGCTTAAAGATTTGCCGACTCGTCTACCCGAAGGCTTAATGCTGGGCTGCGTCACTGAACGGGAAGATCCGGCAGATGCCCTTGTGGTGCATGAAAAGTTTAAAGACAAACAGCTTGATACGCTGCCCGAAGGAACCGTCGTGGGAACGTCTTCCCTCCGGCGATTGGCACAGTTGCGCCATCACTACCCCCACCTGGCGTTCAAAGACATTCGCGGCAACCTGAATACCCGCTTGCAAAAGCTGGATTCGGGCGAATTTGATGCCATTATCCTGGCGGTTGCTGGACTGCGGCGCTTGGGCATGGGCGATCGGGTTCATCAGGTCATCTCTTCAGAAGTGTCGCTTCATGCGGTTGGCCAGGGTGCGCTAGGAATTGAGTGCCGTACCAACGATCCGGAAATTCTGAATCTGCTGAAGCTTCTGCAACACCAGCCCACAGCCTATCGCTGCTATGCGGAGCGGGCATTCCTACGCGAACTCGAAGGCGGGTGTCAGGTTCCGATCGGTGTCAACACCACTCTCAATGGCGATTCGCTGACATTAACAGGTATGGTTGCTAGCGTCGATGGACAACGCCTGATCAAAGACACCGTAACGGGTGCAGCCACAGACGCGGAGGCGATCGGGATTCAGCTTGCTCATCAGCTCCGGGATCAGGGCGCGACCGAAATTCTTCAGCAGATTTTTGCTGAGGTTCGTCCAGAAGCTTAACCCTAAACGGCAGAATTGAGATTCTCCTTAATCCCCCTCCAAAAGGGGGACTTTGAGTTTTTAAAGAACCTTTTGCTGCATAAGAGCTTTCAACAGGTTCGGTTCTCCTTTTTCAATTCTCCTTTTTCCCAAGGAGGTTAGGGGGAATCAAAGGCTTTATGAGTTCTCCTGCAAGACAGCCCCATAGAATCGATCGCGGTTTTGTCCCTGGATTGTTGTAGATTGATAAGGACTGTAAAACTCTCGGTTTTTAAGCGATGTAAAGCAGTTCCCCTTAGGGGAAATCGAGAGTCACAGGTTCTTTCATTGCAGGGGACACAAGGCGAGTATGCGGATTCTGTTTGTAGCGGCGGAAGCGGCTCCGATTGCCAAAGTGGGCGGCATGGGAGATGTCGTAGGCGCACTTCCTAAGGTGCTGCAAAAAATGGGGCACGATGTGCGAGTCTTCATGCCCTATTACGGCTTTGTCTCGGACAAAATCAAAGTTCCGAAGCAGCCCCTCTGGAAGGGAACTGCGATGTTTCAAGAATTTCAGGTCTTCGAGTCAAAGCTGCCCAACTCAGAGGTGCCGCTTTACCTGTTTTCCCATCCCTCCTTCGCTCCGCGCCAAGTCTATTTTGGTGAAGATGAAGACTGGCGGTTCACGCTGTTTGCCAATGGAGCGGCTGAGTTTTGCTGGAACTATTGGAAGCCTGACATCATCCACTGCCACGACTGGCACACAGGCATGATCCCAGTGTGGATGCATGAAACACCCGATATTAAAACTATCTTTACGATTCACAACCTGGCATATCAGGGTCCGTGGCGGTGGCGGCTGGAGCAGTTTGCCTGGTGTCCGTGGTATATGCAGGGACACAACACGATGGCAGCGGCAGTTCAGTTTGCTGATTTAGTAACAACTGTCTCTCCCACCTATGCTGATCAGATTAAAACCCCTGCCTACGGAGAACAGCTTGAGGGTTTACTATCTTTTGTTAGCGGTAAGCTTGTTGGCATTCTCAACGGCATCGATCGCGACCTGTTTAACCCCGAAACCGATCGCCGCATTCAGGAAAACTATTCTGCTGAAAAACTGGACGATAAGCTCTCCAACAAGATCGCGCTGCAAGAAGAACTGGGGCTGGAAGTCAATTCCAATGCGTTTCTCGTCGGCATGGTGTCCCGACTGGTCGAGCAAAAAGGCTTGGATCTGATTATTCAGGTAATGGATCGCTTCATCTCCTACACAGACGCACAGTTTGTGGTGCTGGGAACGGGCGATCGCTATTACGAAACTCAGCTCTGGCAGTTGGCTTCACGCTTTCCCGGACGGGTTGCCGCCTATTTGCTACACAACGACACTCTGGCACGGCGCGTTTATGCCGGAAGCGATGCCTTCCTGATGCCTTCTCGGTTTGAGCCTTGCGGCATTAGCCAGCTCATTGCCCTGCGTTATGGCTCTGTGCCGATCGTGCGGCGAACCGGTGGACTGGTTGATACGGTGACGCACAATAACTCGATGGAGCATGAAGGCACAGGCTACTGCTTCGATCGCTACGAGCCGCTAGATCTGTTTACCAGTATGGTGCGGGCTTACGAGGCATATCACTTTAAAGACCAGTGGCGAGAGCTACAGCAGCGCGGTATGGCGCAAAACTTTGGCTGGGAAAAGTCAGCGGTGGAATACGATCGGGCATATCGTCGAGTACTGGGATTGCCCGAAGCTGACCCGCTCCAGCCTGAACCCTCGCTCAATGGCGGAGCCGCAGACGCACCGGAAGATATGCAGCCTGAGTTAATTTCTTGAGCTAGTTTCAGGAGCTAATTTCTGGAGCTAATTTCTTAGGTCAGTTCGCGTCTGGATTGGGGCTGGCACGGGTTTCCCCAGCAAACCATTTGCTCTGGCATAGATTTGAAGACGGTACTTCTTGCCCCAATCACCGCATTTGCCCCGATCGTCACTCCAGGCGTGATAAAGCAATCTGCCGCAATCCAAGCCCCATCTTCGATCGCGATTGGAGCCGTTTTAAGGGCAAAAGCCCGATCGCGAATATCATGGCTACCGGTGCAAAGGTAGCTTTTTTGTGAGATGACGCAGTGGGAGCCAATGTGAACGCGATCGAGGCTGTAAATCACCACATCATCGCCAATCCAGCTCCAGTCGCCGATGCTGACTTTCCACGGATAGGTAAATCGTGCGGTCGGACGAATCATGACGCCTTCCCCGATCGCTGCACCAAATAACCTCAAGAGCCAGATCCTCGGTAGATGCAGCGAATGGGGCGTGATTGGAAAAACGATCGCCTGCAAAAACCACCACAGCAAAATTATCCAGCCCGATCGGCCGCGATCGAAGTGGGACTGATCGTAGTGGCGTAGATCAACCAACGATCGAGGCTCAGCAGCACGGAATTGAGGAACCATGAAGTAGGAACTCGGAAAAAGATAGGAAAGAAAACGAGACTGAGGCTAGCTTTCCCGAATGTACCGTGTCTCTACCTGCAAGTCTCACTTTGCGGGTCTCACTTTGCAGGTCTCACTTTAATGTGAAAGAGAACCTGAAAACGGGCGACTTACCGGAGGCGACAAATGCTTTATTCTGTAACGCAACGGCTGATGGTCATTGTGATTAGCACTATACTGCTTGGCATCGTGGGCGATTGGGCAGTACAGATTCCACAGCAGGCAACGGCTCAGCCACCTTCTCCCTCCCCTTCATCGATGCAAACTTCGACGGTGGATCCAGCATTTGTCGCAGCGAATACGCGCTTTGGTTTCAAGCTGTTTGCCCAGTTGCTAGAGCAAAACCAGGGTGAGAATGTTTTGATTTCGCCGAGCAGCGTATCGATCGCCCTCAGCATGACTTACAACGGCGCAAGTGCAGCGACTCAGGAAGCCATGCAAAACGCGCTGGAAATGCAGGGCATGAGTCTAGCGGAAATTAATCAGGCAAACCGTGCCTTGCTGGAAGCCTGGACAAGTTCTGACCCGGCAGTGCAGCTAACAGTGGCAAATTCCCTCTGGGGACGATCGGGCATCAATTTCAATCCGGTGTTTCTGAAGCGCAATCAGGAATTTTATGGTGCAGAAGTTACGGATCTGAACTTTAATGATCCGGGTGCAATCGATCGCATTAATCACTGGGTGAATCAGCAGACGCAAGGCAAGATCGACAAGATTTTGAATCAAATGAATCCCAACGATATTTTGTTTTTGATTAACGCAATTTATTTCAAAGGCAAATGGACAAATCCATTTAATCCTGATGAAACGCTCGATCGCCCTTTTCACCAGGGAGACGGCACGACGATCACGCAGCCTTTAATGACAAAGCGGGGAAAGTTTCACTATCTAGAAACTGAGCAGTTTCAGGCAGTGCGGCTACCCTACGGCAACGAACGCTGGCAGATGGCAATTTTTTTGCCGAAACCGACCAGCAGCCTGAACCAATTGACCCAAAGCTTGAGCCATAGCCACTGGGAAACCTGGATGAATCAATTTTCTTCGCGTCCTGGTACAGTACAGCTTCCGCGCTTTAAGGTGGAATATGGCACGAGTTTGGTCGAGTCTCTGAAGACGATTGGTATGGAACTCGTGTTTGACGATCGGCAAGCCAATTTTGGTGAAATGAGTTCTTTGCCTGCCTATATTAGCGATGTGCAGCACAAAACCCTGCTGGAAGTGAACGAAGAAGGAACCGAAGCCGCTGCTGCTACCTCAGTTGCCGTTGCCGTTCGTGCTGCTTTACCCCAGCCGCCCTTTCAAATGACGATCGATCGTCCTTTCCTTTGTGCAATCTGGGACGAGCAAACGGGCACGATTCTATTTATCGGCACGATTCAGTCATTAACCTAAGCAAAAGTAATCAAATGGGAGAAATCAGGATGGAGAACGATCGTTACGGTGAGGCAAACCTTCAACGTCTGCAAATGTTTCTCTGCCTCGTTCCGATCGTTGGTTTTTTCCCGGCACTCTGGACGCTCTATTGCAGAAACGGCACAAGGGAACAGCGTCAGACCAGTCAGCTTGCCGTAAAACTCGCGCTGGGCTGGCTAGTAGGAAATTTGCTGTTGCAAGTGGGAGTGCAGACTCATCAGGCGGCGATCGTGCCTTTGCTGATCCTGGCAAGCCTGCTAACTTCGGGCTATTTCTTGACCAATCTTTGGCTGATGGTTCGGCTCTGGCGACGGCAGCCGCTCGATTTGCTGAGAAGGAATTGATTAAAGAATCGATTAAATTCCAGCTCTAATGCAAAGTTTTTTCATCGCAATGCAAATCTTCTTCTAGAATTGGGTCAACTTGGTGATAATGCGCCTATAGTTACACCAGGTATAGCGATTCTGTGCTGATTGAAAAGTTGCTGAGTGTGAAAAACTTCCTGTCGCTGAATAATTCTGCTGCCAACGCTGCTGGCAATTCACCTGATTCTCTGCCCGCTGATTTCCAGAATCAAAAACAGTCTCGTGGTTCGTCTGTGGCTTCAACTCCTGCTGCCTCCAATCAGATGGGTGCTAAGTCGGACAAGGCGGATCATTTAGAGGATCATTTAGATTCGATGAATACTAATCCGGTCTGTGTGAACCCGATCGCTGCAAATTCGGCAACCAGTCCGGGGGCAGAGACTTCGGAGAGAGTTGAGCCAGCTTCAGCAGAGGAATTGCCGAAGAAAAACGGCTTCGGGTCGGGCAAATGGCGTTGGCTGGGGTTGACGGTGGGGCTGACGGTGGTGGCGGCAGTTTCGGCTTCGGCGGGTGCGCTGCTGGCAGTAGCAATTTCTGGCACACCGCTGATGCAGAGTAAGCTCAGTGCGGAAGACGCAAAAGCGTTTAATCAGGATGAGCCGATCGCCAGCGGGACGAATTTGCAGTTACCGCAGTTGACCCGTCCGGTGACTGTGCTGGTGCTGGGGATTAAGGTGCTGTCTTCCGAGATCTCGGATCCGCCGCCTGAGGTGCGCGATTTGCGGTATCACGCCGTCGTGAACTCGTTGGATGGCTTATCAGACTCGATGCTGCTGGTGCGGTTTGATCCTCAGACTCATCAGCTTACAGTGCTTTCTCTGCCGCGTGACACTCGCACGTGGATCGATGGTGCAGGCTTAACCAAGCTCAATGAAGCCAATGTTTACGGCGGTCCGGCACTTGCTGCCCGATCGGTGACAGACTTGCTGGGCGGCGTCAAAATCGATCGCTATGTGCGAATCAACGTGCAGGGGGTTGAAAAACTGATCGATGCACTGGGCGGTGTAAAGATCAACGTGCCGCAGGATATGTCGTACAAAGACGATTCACAGCATCTTTATATCAATCTCAAGCAGGGTGAGCAGCGGTTAAACGGTAATCAGGCAGTTCAGTTTCTCCGGTTTCGCTACGACCAGTTTGGTGATATTGGGCGGGTGCAGCGACAGCAAATGTTTCTGCGAGCACTGGTAGAACAGGCGATTAAACCTGTCACGCTTGCCAAAATGCCGCAGGTGCTTTCCGTGATTCAATCGAATCTGGATACTAATCTAAACGTTGAAGAACTGGTTGCTCTGGCAGGATTCACAGCTCAAACAAATCGTCCAAACGTGAAAATGCTGATGCTGCCGGGTGGCTTTAGCTCCAGTGCTGAGTTTGAGGCGAGCTACTGGCTGCCCAGCCAAGCCAAGATTGCTCAAATGATGCAGCAGTATTTTGGTCTCCCTGCTGCCAGCAGCACCATTGCCCACACGCCGACCACTGCCCAGATTGTGGTACAAAACAGCACCGGAAACGATCGGGCAATCGATCAGCTCATGACCACGCTAAAAACGGGCGGCTATGCGAATGTCTACCTTGATCAGCCCTGGAACGAACCCTTGACGATAACTCAAATTGTGGCGCAGGGGGGCGATGTTGCCAGTGCTGAGGCAGTCCGGCAAAGTCTGGGCTTTGGGGAGGTGCTGGTCGAAAGTACCGGAGATCTAGATTCCGATGTGACGATTCGACTGGGAACGGATGTGTTTCAGCCTACTCCTGCCCTGGTTGCCGATCCCACGCTGGAACCGAAAACCATTCCTGATCCGGCGGTCAACCCTTCCCCCTCAAGTCTCACAGGTCCGGCAGATCCTCAAACGATGAGTTCGCCGTAGGTTTTTGGGACGGAGAAGCAACATATTTTTCATACGGCTCTAGCTTGCAGTTTCTCAGCCGGGTCATCCATGCCCGTAAGCGCGACACATCAACGCGCCAGCCTCCCTGTCCGAACCCGATGCCACCAAGCTGAAAGGCGTATGGACGCGGAATTACCCAGAACCAGTAAGCCGGAAACTGCCCCGCCGGAATATCAGGACGGCTTGCCAGATCTGCATGGAAATCGAGCCATTTGTAAAACTTGAGAAATTGCAGCCGATTATCCCACCAACCAATTCGTCGTACAAATTCCTGGATATAAAGCTGCTGTAAGCGATCGCCTTTCAGCTTGCTTTGATGCTCGTCTTGCAGGTCTTTGATCACTTTCTTATAGACCTCTTGCTGAGCGAATAAGCCGTATCTGCCTTCGCTTGCAACACTCCATAGGCGATCGATTCGCTCCAGGGCATCGTTCTGCGTTATTGTTTCGATCGCCTGCATATTGAGCCAGTTCAGGGAGGGATTGGGGGAAAGCTTGAGCAAAATCTCGAAGGTTATCTGGTCTGCTTCCCACCAGTCGCGCTGTCCTTCCTTGCCTAAATGCTTTTCTAATTCCTGAAAAGCTTGCTCCAGCTCCGATTGAACGATAATTGTAGAACCAACTGTAGAACCTTCCTGAGAGCCTGAATTTTTCTCCTGGGTATTCGGTTTAGCATTCGCATTTGCGCTGACCTTGGACCCAGGTTGAGATTGATTCAACGAACTATCAGCGAAAAGGACATCCGCTTCTTCGGTCACTCGCGTTTCGGGCTTCAGGTGAGCGGTTGAAACTAAGGGGCGAGACGTGCTATGACCGGGTTCAGAATTTGTGGGGTTAAACAATTCATCTTTAATTTTGTCTTCGAGAGCCTGAATGCCTGCCGAGGCAAAGGAATCTTCGATCGGCGGAAAAGCCTCATGATGGCTATCGCGCCTTGCGTCCTGCATGACTTCCCGTTCTAGCCTCAGCACATCTTCACTCCGAAGTTTGAGCTTGCGCTGAAGCTCCCACAGCTCATCCTGCACTGACTCGCTATATAAAAAAGCTCTCGAACCCTCAAACTCTTCTCGATATTTCTCAAGGTTTGCTTTGTACTGCTGCTGCTCTGCGTCCAGTGCCTCAAGGCTGCGAATTTCGATCGCCTCTACATGCTGATCGGTCAGATTTAGCGTTTGCTGCAACGATCGCAAGCCTAACTTCAGCACTTCGTTCAGCGGAAACTGAAACCGAATTGCCTGGGCAAAAGCAGCTTGATAACGAGAAATGGCTTCTGGATTGGACAGCTCCTCAGGCGTGACCGCTGCTGGCTCTGGTTCTGGCGCAGTGTGAGTCTCTGAAGGACTAGCGTTCGCGGGTGCTGCCAAATTTTCTAGAGTAGGTGCAACTGGGCTGTTTTGATGGGTCGCTTGATCGAGGTTGTGTTCAGCAAGCAAAACTGGACTGGGATCGGGCTGTTGGGCAGACTGTGAATCTAATAGTGAATCTGTCTGCGAATCTGTCTGCGAATCCGTCTGCGAATCCGTCTGCGAATCTAACGGTAAATCCGTTTGTGAATCTAACGGTGAACTTGTCTGCAAGTCCTTCTGAAAGCTCGTCTGGAAATCCGCCTGTGAATCCGAGTTTGAATTCGCCTGCAAATCTGTCTGTGAATCCGCCTGAAAGTCTAACTGTAAAACCGATCGCTCGATCGCCTCAGCTTCCTGGCTTAATAGCTTTAGATAACGTTGTTGTCGCTCTAGAATTTGCCGGACATCAGGCGAGATTAGCCCGTTAGGAGCATAGTGCCGAACGATTTCCCGATACTGCTCTGATGCGGAAGTCATAACAGGATCTCGATTAACGATCTGAATCCTAATCTTACTCCCACTCTTCCGTTGCTTCGACTTCCCTCTGAAGGAGAGTTTCTTTCACCTCGTGCCAGTCAAGGCGATCGATCGGGGCATCAGCGGCTAATCGACCGCGATCGAGCAAGAGCATCCGGGTGCAAAACTGCTGCGCCAGCTCAAGCTGATGATTCACCATCAAAATTGCCGTGCCTTCTGTCTGTGAAAGATCGTTCAGCACCTCCAGCAAATTTTGGGCGCGTCCAGCATCAAGGGCAGAAGTCGGCTCGTCCAGCAAAAGCACCTTTGGCTGAGTCATTAATGCTCGAGCGATCGCTACAAGCTGTCGTTGTCCCACCGAAAGCTGAATCTCCGATCGCTCCAGCCACTCTTGCGGAATGTGCAGTCGTTCCAGCCAGAGCTGCATTCGTTGTTCAATCTCGCGCTGGGGCAATTTGCGAAGCTGGAGCGGATATTTCAAAGCGGCGCGTACCGTCATTCCAAGCAATTTTGATTCTTGAAGAACCAGCACCACCTGCTGCCGAAGCTCAACCGGGGGAATTTGCCGAATTTCTTGCTGCTGAAAAAACACCTGCCCCTGAGAAACTTCGCTTAGCCGATTCAGCACCCGCAGCAGCGTCGTTTTGCCCGCGCCCGACGCGCCCACGATCGCCACCCGATCGCCCGAAAATACCTGAAATGAAACGTCTTGCAGCAGGTAATGCGCCCCAATTCCCGTTTGCAGGCTCACCTGCTCTAATTGCAAAAGCGGATTGGTTTCAGCCGATCGCATTATGCTTGCCCTAGCGCAGTGGTGATCGTCCAGGCATCGATTGCCAGCAGCATTAGGGTCAACAGCAGCAAAATCAGATACATCCAGGGCTGTGCCAGAGGCTTGACATCTCGCGTATCAATTCCCGTTTTGGCTTCCACAATCCGAACGAGCTGAGCAAAGCCGACAATTCGCATCGGCAGCAGATACGCCCGCTTACCTTGATAGGGGAACTGCTCCGTATCACTGCTCCGGCTAAGAAAGTAATAAACAATACCGCCCTGTCCGGTCGATCGCGGCTTCAACGCCTGAATCTCTGACCACTGAAGCGACCATCCCCTGCGCCATAACCAAGAAATCCAGCCCGGATAGCTCACCCGAATGCCCTGCTCGTCCACCGTCACCCGCTCGGTTAGCGCGACATACAGCAGCCCCAACCCAACGACTAAACCGATCGCCAGCAGTCGGGGTGACACCGAAGCCTCGGTCACATCTGCCAGAAACGGTAGGGGCAGCGTCAGCGCAATGTAGAGCAACAGCAGTGTCAGCCGAATCAGGGGTGACAGGCGAAACACCTGCGGCTGGTTTAAATCCAGCTTAGGAGCAGTGAGGTCAGAAGCTTGAGACACGGGCGATTGAGAATGTAAAACGGTTTCAGTTTTAGTATTACAGGTTTTTCTGCATGGGTTGCTATTCTCACGATCGCCAAAAAAAGGGCAGGCAATTAGCCCACCCTGTTATTTCATTGGAGATGTAGCAATGAAACTGCTTTAGCCCAGCAGAGCTTTTGCTTTGCTCACCACGTTATCAACGGTGAAGCCAAACTTCTCCATACACACGCTACCCGGAGCCGATGCGCCAAAGCGATCGATGCTGACCGTATCGCCTTCGCTGCCGACATAGCGACACCAGCCAAAGCTGATTCCGGCTTCCACTGCCAACCGCTTCTTCACGTTCTTTGGCAGAACGGACTCTTTGTAGGCGGCATCCTGCTCTTCAAACACTTCCCACGACGGCATGGAGACGACGCGCACCTTCTTGCCTTCGCCCCGAAGCTGATCAGCCGCTTTAACGCAGAGGGAAACTTCGCTGCCCGTGCCGATCAGGATAATATCCGGTGTGCCTTCGCTGTCGGACAACACATACGCGCCCTTCGTCGCCTGCTCGATCGACCCACCCAAGTTGGGCAAACCCTGACGCGACATTGCCATCAACGTCGGGCGGTGCTGATTCGCGTACTCCACTGCTACTTTGTAGGCCGCAGAGGTTTCGTTACCGTCAGCCGGACGGAACACCGTCAGATTCGGAATGGTTCGCAGTGAGGCGATCGTCTCCACCGGCTGGTGCGTCGGGCCATCTTCGCCCAGGGCGATCGAATCGTGGGTCATGACCCAGATCACGCCGCAGCGTGACAGCGCAGACAAACGAATTGCCGCCCGCATATAGTCGGTAAACACCAGGAAGGTTGCGCCGTAAGGAATCAAACCCGATCCGTGCAGGGCCATGCCGTTGCAGATCGCGCCCATGCCGTGTTCCCGTACCCCAAAGCGGAGGTTGCGTCCGCCGAAGCTGCCTTTCTGGAAGTCGCCAAAACCCTTTAGATAGGTGAGATTGGAGTGGGTCAGGTCTGCCGAGCCGCCAACCAGTTCCGGCAGTGCTGGAGCCAGGGCATTCAGCGTTTTTTCTGAAGTTTGACGGGTTGCCAGTGCTTTGTCTTCCGGGCTGTAGACAGGCAGAGCTTTGTCCCAGCCTTCGGGCAACTTGCCGCTGATCATGCGCTCAAACTCAGCCGCTTCGTCTGCGTACTTGGTTTTGTACTGGGCAAAGGTTTCGTTCCACTCGGCTTCCAGGCTGGCTCCGCGATCGACTGCCTGACGGAAGTGGTTCAGCGCGTCTTCGGGCACTTCAAACGAGCCATAGGTCCAGCCCAGCTTGTCGCGGGTAAGTTGAATTTCGTCGCCGCCCAGCGGAGAACCGTGAACGCCTGCCGTATTTGCCTTGTTGGGCGATCCATAGCCGATCGTCGTTGTCACCTTGATCATCGTCGGTTTGTCGGTGACTTTCTTCGCTTCTTCGATCGCCGCCGCAATCGCCTTCAGGTCGGTATTGCCGTTTTCAACGTGGATTGTGTGCCAGCCATACGCCTCAAACCGCTTGCTCACGTCTTCGGTGAACGACACATCGGTGGAGCCGTCGATCGAAATATGGTTGTCGTCGTACAGCGCGATCAGCTTGCCCAGTCCCAGGTGCCCTGCCAGCGAGCAAGCCTCACCGGAAACGCCTTCCATGTTGCAGCCGTCGCCCAGAATCACATAGGTATAGTGATCAACAATCGTGCTGTCGGGCTTATTAAAGCGAGCCGCCATGTGTGCCTCTGCCATTGCCAGACCCACCGCATTTGCAATGCCCTGCCCCAGCGGACCTGTGGTCACTTCGACTCCGAGCGTTTCAAAGTTCTCTGGGTGTCCAGGGGTTTTCGACTCCCACTGACGGAAACTCTTGAGATCGTCCAGCGTCACGCTGTCATAGCCCGTCAGATGCATCAGGGCATACTGCAACATACAGCCGTGTCCAGCAGACAGCACAAACCGATCGCGGTTGTACCACTTGGGATTCTTGGGATTAAACCGCATGAACTGATCCCACAGGACAAACGCCATCGGCGCAGCTCCCATAGGCAGTCCGGGATGACCCGATTTCGCCTTTTCAACGGCATCGACTGCTAAAAAGCGAATCGAATTAACACACAATTCCTCAATCGATTGGGTTGTTGCGACAGCCATGACTTCCTCTATTCAACAAACGGCTTGGCGAGATGGACAGGAGATCAGCAGTTCAAAATCTGCGTCCAGTACACGAAGACCGGATCACAAACAGTAAGTAACTATACTTATCGATATTGCTTATAGTTTATAACTTATGAGGCGAATGATCTATCCTTTGTCCCTTTTAAACCTAATACAAAACGGATTTCTCTTAAGCAGCAGGATATCGAAACCGGGAGAGGATGCCTGCAATAGCTTCTAACCCGCCTAAAGAATCGATCGCCCCACTCGTTGAGAGTAAAGCGATCGAGTCCTAAAGAGAGGAGAATCTGACGCGATGTTCTGAGTGGCAAGCTCAAAAGATTGGGCACCACAATCAGAGCAAATAACTGGTACTTGCTAAACTAGCCTTGTCCAGCCTGTGCCTGAATCTTGTCAAAGGCAGCTCCATCATCGAAGAACTTTTCCTGCACCTGGCTCCAGCCGCCAAAATTCTGCACAGTGCTTAGATTTTTGATTTTGGGGTATTCGCTGGCAAACTCCTGAGCAACGGAAGTATCTACAGGACGGAAGCCAACCTTCGCGAACTCACGCTGCGCCTCAGGGGTGTAAAGGAACTGCACAAACGCTTCTGCAACTTCCCTGGTGCCGTGCTTGTCTACATTGGTATCGACTACTGCAATGGGATTGTCGATCGAAATATTGGGGTCAGGAATCACATAGGGCAGCACTTCGCCTTTTTGTTTCGCCAGCAGCACTTCGTTCTCGTAGTTCAGCAGCACATCGCCCTGCTTTTGCTTAAAGAAGACATCAGTTGATTCGCGAGCATCTTTGGGTAGCACGGGCACGTTCTTGAAAACATCAGTGGCGTATTGCAGTGCCTTCGCATCTTCAGCGTTTTGTGACACCGAACCCCACAGTCCTAGGAAGTTCCAGCGCGCACCTCCAGAAGTTTTCGGATTCGCCGTGATCACTTTTACATCGCTGCGGGTTAAGTCTTGCCAGGATCTCACATTCTTGGGATTGCCTTCGCGAGTTACCAGCGCAATCACCGATTTCGTCACGATGCTGTCGTTGGGTAGTTCTTTTTCCCAACCTGACTCAATCAGTCCTGCTTTCTCGATTTTCTGTGTATCGAGTGCCAGTGCCAGCGCAACCACATCGGCTTCCAGTCCATCAATAACCGCGCGAGTTTGAGAACCGGAACCGCCGTAGCTCTGGTTAAAGGTTACGTCCTGGTTATGTTCCTGCTTCCATTTATTCGTAAACAGCGGAATGATCTTTTCGTAAGCAGCCTGAGTTACCGCAAAAGAGACAAACGTTAGCTCGGCAGGCTGACCTGCTGAATTGCCGTCTCCAGATGCAGTGGTTTGGGTTGTTCCGCTGCCTGTGCAGGCCGCAAGGCTAATGCTCAAGCTAACCCCAGCCAGCAGCAGCGCCATAAATCGCCGCAGTTTACGAATCTGAAACATCTTTGCCCTCCAAAATACGGTAAATCAATCAGGATACTCAACTATGGATTTGAGACTAACCGATCGCCAACAGAAAGTCCAGTAAGTTTATCGGATAAGTTGGGTATCTAGGTACACTCGCTCACCTACCCACCGACTCACCCCTCCCCAAAAAACGCTATAAAAACAATGAAGTTAGGAATTACCCGCAATGCAATTTGGACCTGGTGTACTGCCTACGTTTCTCTACTACTTCACAGCAACAGCAGTCATTGTCGGTTTTGTCACAATTCGAGGGTTGCATTTTGGTTCAGAAACAGGCGTACCGCAGATCCTGGGGGTGATCGCCGGACTGATTGCAGGGGGGCTGGGAACCTCTTTCAACCGTACGACCACGCTGACGGTTTCAGTTGCAAGCAGAAAGAAATTTGTAAATCAGCTTGAAAGTACGCTGAGCCAGATGGGATACGAAAAAACGGCAGAAGAAGGTGAGGTTTTGACTTTTGAGCGATCGGCAGGAACCCTATCGCCCAGTAAAATCTATGTGCAGCTTGAAGGCGAAACGGCGACGATCGCCAGTCGTGCCCGAATTTTGCGTCAGGTGAAACAAGCCCTTGAACCGTCAGGAGTTTAATGAGTTCCCTCAAAAATTCAGGTGTTCTGGATACTTCTTTTTTGCCGCCGTGGGGCTTACGCAATGGCTATGCGATGACGGTATTCATAGCCCTGCAAGCGAGTCGTCAGTGGCAACAGTGGACGATTGACCCTGAGCCTTCCTATCGATCCCAGATATTTCTGGGGCAGGGTAATGTGCCAATTTTCGGATGGGTGGCAGTTCCAGAGTCGCCTAAGGGGACAATCGTGGGAACTTACGGAATTACGGGCACGCTGGAAAATCAGTGGTTTCTGCAACTTCTCGGACGCAAGGCATTTGCTCAGGGCTATGCGGTCGTCTTATTCGACTGGCGGGCACATGGCAAAACAGCAGAGCTGTCGCCGACGCTCACTTCTGATGGAATCTATGAAGGGCAAGATTTCGTTCACATCGCGGCAAAGGCAAAAGCGTTGGGCTGTCCGCCGCCTTTCTGGTTTACAGGCTACTCATTGGGCGGTCAGCTTGCGCTCTGGGGCATTCAGGAAGCATCTCACGCTGAGAATTTTGCCGATTTGGGCATTGAGCCGTCCGATCTAAGAGGTGGAGCGGTGATTTGTCCCAGTCTGGATTCCCACCGATCGCTTGCCTACCTGATGAATGATCCATTGGGAAAATATCTGGAACGGGGAATCGCCCGTGCCCTCAAGCAGCTTGCCCTAGAAATTCGGCAATATCATCCGGGCAGTCTCGATCCAGCGGCGATCGATCGGGCAAATAGTATCTGGGGCTTTGATCACGAACTGGTGATTAAACCATTAGGCTTTCCCTCGGTTGAGGCGTACTACGATGCCAGTAGTCCTTTACCCCTGCTGCCTCACCTGACCAAGCCAACGCTGATTCTGTATGCAACAGACGATCCGTTGTTTGACCCGACGATCGTTCCTGATCTCCAGGCTGCCTGCGCGTCAAATGAAGCGATCGATCTGATGTTGACCCAATATGGGGGTCATGTGGGCTATTTCAGCAGCAAAGCCTGCCAACGTCGCTTCGGCGATCGTGACCCGTGGTGGGCATGGAATCGAATTTTAGAATGGATCGATCGGCAGTCAGCCTAGGTCTGCTCAACCTTATAAAGTCCCCCCTTTTGAGGGTGTGGGGGGCTGCAAAACCTTGAACTGAGGCTGACCGTTTACTGCACGCCCTCTATTAAAAATGACTGCTCAATTAAAATACTCAGTTAAGCAGCCGAATTTGTGTGAGCGGCGATCGCATATTCCTTAAACCGCTCCAGATCTGCCATAAGCGTCGATTCAACCACCCGTCCCAAAAACAAATTGTCCATAATTTTGCCAATCACGCCTGGAATTGCATAGGACACGCTGAGCCGCACAATACTGTACTCGCCGCGATCGTAAAACCGAATTGCGCCCCGGTTAGGCAGCCCGTCAACCGACTCCCACTGGATAATCTGATGGTGAATCTGCTTGAGAATGCGCGATTTCCAGCTAAACTCTAGTCCTCCGGTTGCTAGCTTCCAGCGCGACAGATCGGGATTGTCTTCCAGCACCTTCACAGACTCGATCCATTTCATCCAGTTCGGCATCTGCTCCAGGTCAGCCCACAACCCCCAAACCTGCTCCATTGGAACGGGAACCTCGATCTGGACACTATGCTCAAGCCAATTTGACATAAAAATTTGACATCTAAAACCGGGCGTACTCTTGCATTACTTTAGCAATCGAGCGGCAGGAAAGGAACGATTCCTCCTCTAAGGTGCTGCGAACAACCAGCTTTTTTCTCTATGAGTACAAGTTCCTGTAAAAACTGTACGGGTTCCCAGCAAGCTGCCTGGAAAGATGTGTGTAAGGATGATTCTCTGTCCATGTCTCAGGGGCATCCTAACTGCATAATTCGTATCAACCAAAAACTGTCGATCGCTCTGATCCCACTTAGCCATGTCTCTACTGATTCATGTCGAACCTCATCTGGCTCAGGCAAAGCCTGCTACCCCAGCCTCTGAACTCTCGCTCCAGCAGATCTGGATGGCAACGTCAGGTATTCTCACGCTGCTGCTAATCGGGCTAGCGATTTACAACAAAATCCGCACGACCAAGCTCGAAAAACAGCGGCGGTTTGAGGAATTCAAAAATCGAGAACTGCAAAAAAAGCTGAAGTTAGCACTGGGCACGATCAGCAAAATGGAGCGCAATCCGGACCTGATCCACTCCCGCGAGTTTAACCTTGACTATCTGCGGATGCGGATGGAGGAAGAGCAGTTTCACTTTACTATTGTTAATCAAATTAAAATTAGAGTCAAAGAAAAAATTACGATCGCCTTACGTCCCTCCCAGGCAGACAACGGCATTGTCGGCATTGCCAGTGCAACAGGACGAATGATCGACGAAATTTTTGATGTGGAATACGACCCATCCAGCTCACCTGTAGGAACGAATCGACGAGTGCTGTTTCGGATTCAGATCAAGCTTGCTAAGCTGCCGACTCAGCCCACCTCAACCACGATCGCCCAGATTATTGAGTGTATGGAAAAATACATGAGTCAGGGCGGTGAGGAGAACTGGCAGCCAACGATTCAGGGCAGAATTGCCACGATGCACTGGGATCAAAAAGCAAAGCCCACTCCTCTGCTGGTATTGGAACAATCAAATGAGGGCGTGAATGTTACATTTCGCACACAGCGAATTGTTAACAATGAACGATAGGTCTAGGCTTCGTCAATCATACTGAGGTTTCTTTGAGTAAAATTTTACAGACCTGAAAATTTCTGTATAAGTACGGAGCATTTTGATCGATCGTCGGAGGAATTAGGGCAGGCTAGAGTCTACAGTACGTTCAGGAGGAGCATGGCTCATGCCAGCCGATCGTCTCGGAAATCGCCTGCGAGCAGCAAGAAACTTAGGCTCTCTTGCAGCCCCCGTCTCTCTTCGAGATGCTTTAGATCGGCAAGACCGGAATGACGTTGCCCGGCTTCGGTTGAGCAGTCGCAGTACCCTAACGCTGCAAGTGAGCGGGATTCAACGCAAAAGTGCGATCGGGGTTGACGTATTTATCCCAAAATCCACTGCTGGTAAACCGTGGAAGCGGCTTCGCCAAACTAATCTGGGACAGCTCAAACCAAAAGATTTGCGGCGGCAGTTCACTTTTCTGTCGCGATCGAAAGCAACTTCAGGTAGCTCTAACACTGTAAACCTGACGCTGGATGCAGGGGAATACTATTTGCGGCTCTACTTCCGCAAAAATTCTACCGCTTATCGACTGGTGGCTAGTGCAACGCCGCTTCCGCTTCCAACAGATTCACCGTCCCCTTCTGCTTCACCTTCGCCTCCTCCTCCTGCTTCACCTTCGCCTCCTCCTCCTTCCCCGCCTTCGCCGCCAACGAACCCACCTGCTTCTCAGTCCTTTACCCGAAACTGGGTGCGTCAGTTTGGAAGCAGTGCCAATGACTATGCCTATGGAATTGCAGTCAACGGCGGGACGCTTTTTGTGGCAGGGTCTACCAACGGTAATTTAGGCGGAGCAAATGCAGGCGATCGAGATAGCTATGTTGCGCAGCTTAGCACTGAAGGATCTGCCCCAATCCTGAGACAGTTTGGGCGCTCGGGAACGGATGTAGCAGCCGACATCGTCGCCGATAGGGCAGGCAATTACTATGTCTCCGGCATTGATGTGATAACAGAGATCATTCCCATGCTGGGACCAGTTCCCAATCCCAATGGCTACGCTGTCAAATACGGTTCTAATGGAACACAGCTTTGGTCAGCAACGATCGCCACAACGACTGATATTCCAGTTGCGCCGGGTGCTGCTATTCCGGCTGCTGATGCTGCCTCGCGAATTGCGATCGACGTTCAGGGCAATGTTTATGTCACAGGCTTCCTGCGCG
Source organism: Leptolyngbya sp. GB1-A1 (assembly GCF_039962475.1). NCBI lineage: Bacteria > Bacillati > Cyanobacteriota > Cyanophyceae > Leptolyngbyales > Leptolyngbyaceae > Leptolyngbya > Leptolyngbya sp. GB1-A1. Next base: position 24,090 of record NZ_JAMPLI010000031.1, read on the forward strand.
GCTTACCCCCAGTAGCGGGCTTCGGTCAGCCCAGTCGAGCCTTTGTTGCCAAATACAACAGCAGTGGAAATCAGCAATGGGTGGTAGAACTGAATGAGCTTTCAGGTTCCAGCAGCGGCACGGATATCACGCTCGACGCTCAAGGTAACATCTACCTCAGTGGAATTACCAGCGCCACGCTAACCCCTAATGCGACCGATCCGCTTACCGGTGGCGATGCCTTTGTTGCCAAATTAAACGGCAATGGAGCAAGGCTCTGGCATCAAACGATCGAGGCTCCGGGCACAAATCTGGCGGGCGGAGTCGTTGTTGACAGCGGTGGTAATGTCTACATCACGGGCGATACGATCGGCGCCCTTCCGGGACAAACGAGCGCAGGCGGCAGCGATGCCTTTCTGGCGAAGTACGATTCCAATGGCACTCGCCAATGGATCAAACAGTTTGGGACGGCTCAGCTTGACGAATCTCAGGCAATTGCGATCGACGATCGCGATCGAATTTATTTGGCAGGGGAAACGACCGGATCACTCTTTGGCAATGCCCCACTCGGCTTGTCCGATGGCTGGCTTGCCACCTTTGATTCGGCGGGAACGCTGCTCGGCAGTACGCTGGTCGGTACGCCGCAGGACGATGATGTGTACAGTTTAATCGTTGTGAACCCTGCCCCTAACGCTGCACTCAACTCGCCGTACACGGTTTACCTAGCGGGACAAACTCAAGGAACTTTCCTAAATGGCGGTATAAATAATCAGGGTAGCTTTGATGCTTGGGCTGCTCAGTACAGCTTTAGCCCTGTTTGATGACGACTGAGAAACGGCAATTCCCCTGTTGACCTTTTGCCCCAACGTTTCCTGCATTCCCTGTTGATTCCCTGGCTGCATCTCTGACTCAGGGAATCCTTGACTCAACCTTTCGCTCAAACATCGATTCAGAGCTTTGCCCCAAGCTTTGCAGGAACTCTTATTTTGTCAATTTCCCCAAATTTATTCGTCTATGCGCCTTGACTTCTGAATCTTGGCAAGACGATCGCTCACTGTAACTTGCTATCGGTGAACGCAGCTTGCGTTTGCTTTAGGAGAAATCATGCGTAGAACTCTTTCTGACCTCAGTGCTGCAAAAGGAATTCCCAGCACGGCGGCAATTCGCGATCGAGTGAACTCCAGCAACTCAAGCGATTTATTTCGGTTTGATTTAGCACAGCCCAGCGGCATTCGCATCAAGTTTAGAAGCTCTAGGCAGGGAGCAAACCTAAGGCTAGTTCAAGACCGCAATTTCAACGGACGAATTGATACGGGCGAAATTGTGCAATCGGCTCAGATAAGTTTTCAGCAAAAAGAGGTAAGCCGCTCTCAATTAGCAGCCGGAACCTATTACCTCCAGGTTTCTGCTGGAGGACAAGGAGCAAACCGCTATCAGCTTAATCTTGAAACCAGTGCGTCGTCTAACAGCAGCTCGCTGCAAACTGGCTTACCCGCACCCCAGCCTGTGAGTGTGAGTGTGATCGATCAAATTGTGTCGCTTACCAACGATTTTCGCCGTCAAAATGGCTTGCCCCCCGTGACGCTGAATCCGCTGTTAGGCACGGCTGCCCAAACCCAAAGCCAGAACATGGCATTGGAGGATTACTTCGACCACACCAGCCCCACTGGCGTTACGCCCGGTCAACGAGCAACTGCCGCAGGCTATCGCTGGTCGCGGGTGGCTGAAAATATTGGTGCAGGACATACAACAGCTGTCAGTGTGGTGCAAGGCTGGATCAATAGTCCCGGACATCGGGCTAATTTGCTTGACCCCAAACTAAGGGAAATCGGAGTTGGGTATTACTTTATGCCAAGTGATACGGGCACTGAGAACTGGAATCATTATTGGACACAAGTTTTGGCTGCGCCGATGTAGGGGATGAGGGAATAAGGGATGGGAGGTGAGAGTGGGCGTATGTTTTGTTCTTGTGCTTTCTTTCCTCGATCGCCCATAGTAAGGTTTGAGGAGAGCGTGAGCAGGTTGAGAAATTGCGAGTGAGAGAGCCTGCTACTTTCCCCTACCTTACTTTGTCTTTTTTATAGGGAGTTTTATACCGAGCAGCTGAGAGAGAACTACACCTGGCAGGAAGTGTTTCTTCAGTAAGCGGGTTATACAGCTCCTAAAGCGACTGTGTACTGATCAGTCTGACCAGCGGGTGAAATGGCTCTGAACGTCCTGACGGGTCAATGCTGGGCGGAACTGAGCTGATTGTGGGTTCGGAAATTCCCCAAGATTAGGGATTTAGAGGGCTGCAGTACCTCAAATACGAATAAACTCGCTTAGTGTGTACCCAGTAGCCATTTAGGGAGAATTAGGGGGAGACTTAACCCCCTAAACTTCAACTCGCAGCCTGCTCTGACGCTCGCTAAAGACCTTTTTTCTTTTTGTAGAAGGGCACTCCAGCAGTGGTATGAAAATCTTCTTGTACCTTCTGGGTTAGTCGTCGGGAGACTTGGCGCACAATTTGGTTCAGGAGACGATCGCCTGTGGACTGGACTAGGGACTTGGGCAAAGCCTGGATGAAGCGGGGAAAGTGGAGGAACACTTGCAAATCGAGTTCCCATTCGACGTGGGTAATTTTGTCGGGGAGCTGTGCCCGCTCTTTTGCCGCAAAAAGCGACCGATCCGGTTCAATTTCGACAAGCTGAAGGGCTGCCTGAAAATCAACATCGTATCCGGGCGGTTCGTATCCTGGCACTGAAACCGTAGCAATGCGATAAATGCCTGCCTGCTGCGGCAGTAGATCGAGTCCGACTTTGGGTTCGACATCATAGCCAAACGCGCCAAATCGACCGACGGTAAGGGCATAACCTGTTTCCCCGATCGACTCAGACTGCATTGGATGAGCACAGCGCGGAAACCATTCCCGATGCTCATCCAGGTATTGGGCAACCATTCGCGCTTCGGCATACATTTCCATGCTGCTGGCAAACGTGCCATGAAAGCGGGTTGGCTCGCTGCTGAGGCAATCTTCGGTAGGACGACCTCGTCGGGAAAGCTGCTCCGCATTAAGGGAATGCCCTTCTGTCCGGTGGGCACTGGCTTCCAAAATCGGAGAAGCATCAATGGAGTAATGTTCTGCTGGGTTTGACTGCATACGCTCCGTTCCTGCGATAGTCCTGCAATCTTGGCTGTAGGTCGGCTTCTTTCTCGGCGCCTTTCAAGGAGGACGCGCTCCAGTTTTCCTCAGGGTTGCTTTCAACAATCCTGCCGATCGCTCTGACTGTAGATCTTAAACCTCAGGCAAACAGTCTGTCAGGGGAGAGATGAGACTAAAATCTTGTCTAGCATATCCTGTCCGAGTAAGGATGCCCTCGATCGATCTACGGATAGAAAGCTGGTAAGCATAGATTTAGCAGGGGCGACAGCGGAATGCATCCGCAAAAGCAGCGACTGATAGAGATTGTTAATTGCCAGTAACTGATTTACTGAATTTTCACTAAACTGGAGCAGCCAAGCCACAAATTTACTCTTGTAAAATTCTGAGGAGCCGGAGTTCATTATTTAAGGTCGATCGCCCAAATTCAGGATTTGGCTTATTCATCAGGTTATTTAATTCATCAGGTGATTCAATAAGTTATTCAATTCACTGATTCAATTGTTTGCTTTGATCGACTCGCTCAAGCGTCTAATTTCTAGTAAAGGGGCAGCATATGAAAGTGTTTGTAGCAGGGGCTACAGGTGAAACCGGACGGCGGATTGTGCAGGAATTGGTGAGCCGTAATATTTCGGTGCGAGCATTGGTGCGAAATCTAGATAAGGCAAAGCAAATTTTGCCCCCAGAGGCAGAATGCGTGGTGGGAGATGTGCTGGAACCAGAAACTCTGCGGACAGCGATGGCAGATTGTACGGTGGTGCTATCTGCGACGGGAGCCGCCCCCAGTTTTGACCCCACAGGTCCATACAAGGTGGACTATGAGGGAACCAAGCATCTTGTTGATGTGGCAAAGGAGAAGGGAATCCAGCAGTTTGTCATGGTGTCTTCGCTCTGTACCTCTCAACTGCTGCATCCGCTCAATTTGTTCTGGCTGATTTTAGTGTGGAAAAAGCGGGCAGAAGAGTATTTGCAGCAAAGCGGCTTGAGCTACACGATCGTTCGACCGGGAGGACTCAAAAACGAAGACAATACCGATGCGATCGTCATGTCTAAAGCAGACACGCTCTTTGATGGCAGTATTCCGCGATCGAAAGTCGCGCAGGTTTGTGTGGAGGCTTTGTCCCAGCCAGAAGCAAAAAATAAAATCGTGGAAATTGTTGCCAAGCCCGACGCACCGGCTTTGTCCTATGAGGCGATGTTTGCGGGGGTGGCTTAGTGGATAGATTGGGAGATCGATCGGCAGGAACTCAAGGCAGCCCAACTAGGCTAGGATGGGAAAGATTTGTCCTGGTCAAGTTTAATTGAGCTGTGACTTCAAACCATCCTGAGTCTTCTGTTCCTAATTCTGTTGTTTCTGATTCTGTTGCTCCTGAGTCTTCTATTCCTGATGGCGTTTCAGGGCGATTGTCCCAGCGAAACAAAAAGTCTCCCTCGTCGGTTGGGTTGCTGCTGCGCCAGCTAACGGCAGGGTTAATTGCCCTGGGAACCGTCAGTATTCTCTGGAATGCTATTCCCTCAAAACCACGATCGAGCTTTGAGTTAGACGGCAGCAACTACCCGCCCCTCGTGAAGCAAAGTGGCGATCCCTACATCCGCGCTTTAATGCGAACGATCTCCGCGAGTGAATCGAACGGTCCCAAGCCCTACACGCTGCTGTTTGGTGGCGAACATTTTGAGGATTTTAACCAGCATCCCGATCGCTGTGTGCCGATTACGGTTGGTGTGAATCAGGGCGACTGCACCACGGCAGCCGGACGCTACCAGTTTATTACCACCACTTGGGAAGAGCAGGCAGAGAAATACCATCCTGACCCGTCTGGGCTCTGGTTCTGGCAGCACTACAGCTTTGAGCCACAGTATCAGGATGAGGTAGTCTATCGCTGGCTCAGCGACTCGGAAGCTTGGGGAGTAGATTTATCTGCGCTGCTGCAACAGGGACAGCTTTCAGAAGTACTGCAAATTCTTTCGCCCGTCTGGACTAGTTTGGGCTATGGAATTGAAACAAACGACATGAGCGATCGACTGCCGCAGCTTTATGAGGCGATGCTGCAAGAGGAACTGAGCGGCACATCGAGTTAAAAGTTTTTCTTTCCTGTTAAAAGGTACTTGCTAGAGTACGGTTTTTAGAATACGGGTTTCTGTCAGCATAGGCTGTCGATTCTCGATCGTGTCCCGCATTGATTGCATCCCGCATTAATTCTCACGCTTGAGCTTCATATCTTTCCGGGGAGCTGAGCCTTTCACAGGTTGATGCCATGATTTCTGGTAAAAGTTCAGCAATCTCTTCTCGCTGACGATCGCCGATTGGCAGATGCACCGTAAACGTAGTTCCCTGGTGGCAGCCGTCGCTGTGTGCTTCGATTGTGCCGTTATGTAGTTCGACGAGCTGACGGACGATCGCAAGTCCGAGGCCTAATCCACCGTGGCTGCGAGTGGAAGAACTATCGGCTTGGCGGAAGTGATCAAAGATATAAGGTAGAAATTCTGGGTCAATACCGATTCCCGTATCGCTGATGTGCAGCCTGATTACGCCGTCGGCATTCGATCGAACCTGTAAGCTAACGTTTCCGCCTTCGCAGGTGAACTTAATTGCATTGGTGAGTAAATTCAAGAGAATTTGACGCAACCGCACTGAATCTGCTCTCACGCTTGCCACAGTCGGATCAAGCTGCACGTCGAGCCGGATCGATTTCACCTCGGCTTGGGGACGAATCGATTCTACGGTTGCCTCAATAAAAGAGGGCAGGTCGATCGGGTGAATCGACAGTTCAACCTTGCCGCGCATCAGCCTAGATACGTCAAGGATGTCTTCGATCAGCCGCACCTGAGCCTGGGCATTGTGTACGATCGTTTCGAGTGCCCGTCGCATTCTAGCAGGCTCAAACTCCCGCTTCAGCAAGAGCTGCGACCAGCCCAAAATTGAGTTTAGGGGCGTTCGCAGTTCGTGAGAGACGATCGCTAAAAATTCATCTTTTATGCGGTTTGCTTCTTCGGCTTGCTGGCGAGCAACCTGGGCACGGATAAGTTCTGCGTTTTGAGCAATCAGTTGGGCTGCCTGATGCTGAACTTCGAGATTCTTTTTGAATAAATCAATAAAAACAGAGACTTTAGAAGTCAAAATGGTAGGTTCGATCGGCTTATATAAATAATCGACTGCGCCCAACGTATAGCCCTGAGAGCGCAAATCGTCGCTTTCGGCAAACGCAGTTAGAAAAATAATGGGAGTGTGCTGCGATCGACCGCGCTGACGAATGAGCCTTGCTGTTTCAAAGCCATCCATACCGGGCATCTGCACATCCAGCAGGATTACAGCGACATCATGCTGAAGTAAATATTTTAATGCGGCAGCTCCCGACTGCACTTTGACCAAGTTCTGCCCCAGGCTCTGTAATACACGCTCTAGCGTAACTAGATTTTCGATGCGATCGTCCACAAGGAGGACATTCACTTTCGATTCCGGCGTGATTAGAGAAGAAGCAGGAGTTGATAATACATGGTGGATTTGTTGAGTCATCCCTAATTTACCCTTGACAATCACGGTCGCTTGGTGATCAGGCAATTCTCCGATAGAGCTGTGCTTGAGGATCGAATAGCTCATAGCACTGCTGATACGGTGAAAACTTCAAGCTTTCCTGCTGTCCCAAGCCTAGAATCCCAAATCTCCCTAAACTGTCGTGGAATAACTGATGAATCTTTGCCTGAAGCTCAGAATTTAAGAAGGTTAAAACATTGCGACAGAGAATGACATTAAATTCATTAAAAGAAGCATCCGTCACTAGGTTGTGGGCTGCGAAGACAAGGTTCTCCTTTAGAAATGAGTGGACGATCGCACTATTGTTTCTAACTGTATAGTACTCCGAAAGCAGTTGTTCTCCCCCTGCCTGTTGATAGAGGAGTGCATACTCCTGTGTCCGTCCAAGGGTAAAAACGCCCGTTCGTGCTTGAGCGAGAGCAGATTCATTGATATCAGTTGCGTAGATGCGGCAGCGAGGATAAATGCCCTCCTCCCACAGTAGGATTGCCATTGCATACACTTCTTCCCCGGTCATGCATCCGGCATACCAGATCCGAACGGATGGATAAGTTCGCAGCAGCGGCACAACCTGAGTTCTAAATGCCAGGTAAAAGCTGGGGTCATGAAACATCCCTGTACGATTTGCAGACAGATTCAGCAAAAAACGCTCCATATAGGCACGTTCATGCAAAATCTTTTCTTGCAGTCGAGAGATGTTGGGCAGCTTGTCGGTTTGAATGAGATCTCGAATCTGACGTTTAATTAACGCGCTCGAGTAACTTCGAAAGTCGAAGCCATAGTAGCGATTCACTCCCTCTAAAAGAAGCTGAATTTCGAGATCCTCAAGTTCGGCAAGCTGCATAAGGACGGGCATAAAGGTTCCTGACAAAGCAGTTGGATTATTGGTGGAGCCAAACCCGAAGTACAGACAAGAGCTGATCGGTTTCAACAGGTTTAGTGATGTAGTCCGAAGCTCCCGATTCGATGCATTTTTCCCGATCGCCGCGCATGGCTTTTGCCGTTAACGCAATGATGGGCAGATGAGCGAATTGGGGAATTTCCCGAATGGCTTGCGTCGTTTCATACCCATCCATTTCGGGCATCATCACATCCATCAACACCAAATCAAGATCCGGGTGATTTTGTAATACGCTAATGCCTTCTCGACCGTTTTCTGCGTACAGAATCTCCATTTGATAGCGTTCTAATACACTGGTAAGGGCAAAAATATTCCGCACGTCATCATCGACAATGAGAATTTTTTTGCCTGCCAGCGTTGGATCTTGCTGCTGCGATCGTTCCAGCATTTGTCGCTGAAGGTCTGGTAAGTCTGCCTGAACCCGATGCAGGAAGAGGGCAGTTTCATCCAGCAGACGTTCGGGCGATCGGACATCCTTAAGAATGATCGTGTCAGAAATGCCTCGGAGTTCCCGTTCTTCTTGAGCCGATAGATCTTTTCCGGTGTAGATAATGATCGGCAAGTGGGCCAGGCTGGAGTCATGTTTAATCTGCTCAAGGAAGGCAAACCCATCCATGTCGGGTAGTCCCAGATCGAGCACGAGGCAGTCAAAGTGACCTGATCGCAATGTCTCAAGCGCTTCTGCACCTGTGCCGATCGCGGTAATTGCTACGTCGCTATTGCCAATCAGTTCAACCAGGCTTTGGCGTTGAACGTCATCATCTTCGACGATCAGCAAATTTTTCATCGGACGCTCGACAAACTCCTTAATGCTTGCCAGGGCGTTGAGCAATGACTCGCTGTTAACAGGCTTTTGCAGATACGCGATTGCTCCCTGCCGCAAACTGCGCTGCAATCCCTCTTCTACCGACATCATGTGGACTGGAATATGGCGGGTGTCAGCGTGATGCTTCAGCCGATCCAGCACCATCCAGCCATCGAGAACGGGAAGGCGAACATCGAGCATAATTGCGGTGGGTTTGAGCTGCTGTGCCATTTCCAGCCCGACGTTACCGCGCGTGGCGACCAGTCCCTTAAAGCCTTGCTGTCGTGCCAGATCTAGCAGAATGCCGGCAAAGTTGAGGTCATCTTCGACGATCAACAAGGTCAGGTCACCTGGTTGAATAGAGTCTCGATCGTCTTCGATCGCCCGCTCACGCATCAGTGCCATTGGTTCGGGCTGATTGCCTGCTGTCGCTGGTTGCCCTGCTGCTAGCACCGTGGAAGGTCGGACGATCGTGGATTGCAAGGATGAGGTAGCGAGGGTAGGAATCGGTAAACTCCAGCGTTCTCCCTCGCTTTGGGGCAGATAAAGCGTGAACGTGCTGCCGCAACCCAGCTCACTCTTAAGGCGAATTTCACCGCCTAGTAGACGGGTAATCTCTCGGCTAATCGACAAGCCTAAGCCCGTTCCCCCATACTTCCGGGAGGTTGTGCCATCTGCCTGCTGAAACGCTTCGAAGATGACCTGCTGTTTATCTGGCGCAATGCCGATTCCCGTATCAGTAACCGCAAAGGCAATTACGCGATCGGCACGATTCAGCGTTTCTTTATCAAAACTCCAGCCCCCCGTTGCAAGGCTTACGTTGAGGCTGACCTGACCCTGCTCGGTGAACTTAAAGGCGTTCGAGAGCAGGTTTTTTAGAACTTGCTGAAGCCGCTTGGCATCGGTGTACAAAGTGCGCGGCAACTGCGGATCAAAGTTCATCTGAAATTCGAGATTACGATCCTGGGCGACCTGGCGGAATGTGCGATCGAGGTGATTGCGGAAGTCATTAATCGACATTGGCTCTGTTTCGATTGACATCGTTCCCGACTCAATTTTTGCCAAATCCAGAATGTCGTTGATGAGTCCAAGTAAATCGTTTCCGGCAGAATAAATCGTACGGGCATATTCGATTTGCTTATCGCTTAAGTTGCCGTCGCTGTTTTCGGCAAAAAGTCGTGCCAGAATCAGTAAACTGTTGAGCGGCGTTCGCAGTTCATGCGACATATTTGCCAAGAATTCCGATTTGTATCTGGAACTGAGGGCAAGCTGTTCGGCTTTTTCTTCCAGCGATCGACGCGCCTGTTCAATTTCTTGATTTTTGCGTTCCACCTCCCGGTTTTGAACGGCTAATAGTTCGGCTTTCTCCTGTAATTCCTCGTTGGTTTGCTGAAGCTGTTCCTGCTGATTCTTGAGCAGTTCCTCCGAGGCTTTGAGTGACTGCGCCTGCTGTTCTAATCGCTGGTTGGTTCCCGTTAGCTCTTTCTGCTGGGTTTGCAGTTCTTCTGCCAGTGACTGCGACTGTTTCAGCAGTTCTTCAGTTCGCATACTGGCGGCAATCGTGTTGAGGACGATCGCAATACTCTCGGTCAACTGATCGAAGAACGTTAAGTGAATGTCGCTGAACCGCGAGAACGAAGCAAGCTCGATCACCGCAGTCACCTGTCCTTCAAATAAAACAGGCAGCGCAACCGCATTCAGCGGGGTTGCTTCACCCAGTCCAGAACTAATTCTGATGTAGTCTGCTGGAACTTCAGTCAGGAGAATGCGCTCCTTTTCTAAAGCGCACTGCCCGATTAGTCCCTGTCCTAGCTCGAAGCGGTTGCCTAAGTGCTTGCGCTCTTTGTAGGCGTAGGTGCTGATCAGCTTGAGATAGGACGTGTGGGTTTCGTTGGCTTCCATCAGGTAAAAGACCCCGTGTTGCGCCGAAACCAGCGGAGCCAATTCGGACAGAATCAGCTTGGACACTGTTTCAAGGTCGCGCTGCCCCTGCAACATACGGGTGAATTTCGCCAAGTTGGTCTTGAGCCAGTCTTGCTCGGTGTTCTTCTGCGTTGTTTCGCGCAGGTTGGCAATCATCTGGTTGATGTTGTCTTTGAGGACTGCCACTTCCCCTTTTGCTTCGACGGAAATCGATCGCGTCAAATCGCCCTTAGTCACCGCTGTTGCTACTTCGGCGATCGCTCGCACCTGCGTCGTTAGATTCGCTGCCAGCTCGTTCACGTTATCGGTCAAATCGCGCCAAGTTCCCGATGCTCCCGGCACTTTTGCCTGTCCACCGAGTTTTCCTTCGCTTCCTACTTCTCGGGCAACGGTCGTAACCTGTTCGGCAAACGTTGCCAGCGTGTCAATCATTTCGTTGATAGTGTCGGCTAACGTTTCGATTTCGCCTTTGGCATCTAGCATCAGCTTGAGCTTCAGGTTTCCGTTCGCCACCGCTGTCACCACTCGCGCAATGCCTCGCACCTGGGCTGTAAGGTTGCTTGCCATCGAGTTCACATTGTCAGTGAGATCCTTCCAGGTTCCTGCAACGCCAATCACCTGCGCCTGACCGCCCAGCTTGCCTTCGGTTCCTACTTCCCGCGCCACCCGTGTTACTTCCGAGGCAAAGGAACTGAGCTGATCCACCATCGTGTTAATGGTGTTTTTCAGATCGAGAATTTCACCTTTCACATCCACGGTGATTTTCTTGGAGAGGTCCCCGTTCGCGATCGCCGTTGCCACTTCGGCGATGTTTCGTACCTGTGCGGTCAGGTTGCCTGCCATTGAGTTCACGTTATCAGTCAAATCCTTCCAGGTTCCACCCACGCCGCGGACGTATGCCTGCACCCCGAGTTTTCCTTCGGTTCCCACTTCCCGTGCCACCCGTGTTACTTCCGAGGCAAACGAGTTGAGCTGATCCACCATGGTGTTAATGGTGTTTTTCAGCTCCAAGATTTCGCCTTTCACATCCACGGTGATTTTCTTGGAGAGGTCTCCGTTTGCCACCGCCGTTGTCACTTCGGCGATGTTTCGTACCTGTGCGGTTAAGCTGCCTGCCATGAAGTTCACGCTGTCGGTCAGGTCTTTCCAGGTTCCGGCTACGCCTTTTACTTCCGCCTGCACGCCGAGTTTTCCTTCAGAACCCACTTCCCGTGCCACCCGTGTTACTTCTGAAGCAAACGAGTTGAGCTGATCCACCATCGTGTTGACCGTATTTTTCAGCTCCAGGATTTCGCCTTTCACATCCACGGTAATTTTCTTCGACAAATCCCCATTTGCCACCGCCGTTGTTACCGCCGCAATATTTCGTACCTGTGCTGTTAAGCTGCCTGCCATGAAGTTCACGCTGTCGGTCAGGTCTTTCCAGGTTCCGGCTACTCCGCGTACATCTGCCTGTACCCCGAGTTTTCCTTCAGAACCCACTTCCCGCGCCACCCGTGTTACTTCCGAGGCAAAGGAACTAAGCTGATCCACCATGGTGTTAATGGTGTTTTTCAGCTCCAGGATTTCGCCTTTCACATCCACGGTGATTTTCTTCGACAAATCCCCATTTGCCACCGCCGTTGTCACTTCAGCAATATTTCGTACCTGTGCGGTCAGGTTGCCTGCCATGAAGTTCACGCTGTCGGTCAGGTCTTTCCAGGTTCCGGCTACTCCGCGAACTTGCGCCTGCACGCCAAGCTTTCCTTCGGTTCCCACTTCCCGCGCCACTCGCGTCACTTCAGACACAAACGAGTTGAGCTGATCCACCATGATGTTAATGGTGTTTTTCAGCTCCAAGATTTCACCTTTCACGTTCACGGTGATTTTCTTGGAGAGGTCTCCGTTTGCCACCGCCGTTGTTACTTCGGCGATGTTTCGTACCTGTGCGGTTAAGCTGCCTGCCATGAAGTTCACGCTGTCGGTCAGGTCTTTCCAGGTTCCGGCTACTCCGCGAACTTGCGCCTGTCCGCCCAGTTTTCCTTCTGCTCCGACTTCCCGCGCCACCCGTGTTACTTCTGAAGCAAACGAGTTGAGCTGATCCACCATCGTGTTGACCGTATTTTTCAGCTCCAGGATTTCGCCTTTCACATCCACGGTAATTTTCTTCGACAAATCCCCATTTGCCACCGCCGTTGTCACTTCAGCAATGTTTCGTACCTGTGCGGTCAGGTTACCTGCCATCGAGTTTACGCTGTCGGTCAAATCCTTCCAGGTTCCCGCTACTCCGCGTACATCTGCCTGTACCCCGAGTTTTCCTTCAGTTCCGACTTCCCGCGCTACCCGTGTTACTTCCGAGGCAAACGAGTTGAGCTGATCCACCATGGTGTTAATGGTGTTTTTCAGCTCCAGGATTTCGCCTTTCACATCCACGGTGATTTTCTTAGAGAGGTCTCCGTTTGCCACCGCCGTTGTTACTTCAGCAATGTTTCGTACCTGTGCGGTCAGGTTGCCTGCCATCGAGTTTACACTGTCGGTCAAATCCTTCCAGGTTCCCGCTACTCCAGGCACATCTGCCTGCACGCCGAGTTTTCCTTCAGTTCCTACTTCCCGCGCCACCCGTGTTACTTCTGAAGCAAAGGAGTTGAGCTGATCCACCATCGTGTTGACGATTTGAGCCGTTTGCAGAAACTCGCCTTGCAGCCGTTTGCCGTCAATTTCGGTGGCGATCGTCTGCGTCAAGTTTCCAGTGGCAACCGCCCGAATTACCCGCGTGGTTTCAGTCATCGGCTGCACCAGATCGGTGATCAGCGCATTGACCGAGCCGATCGATGCCTTCCATGCTCCCTTCGCATTCTGGAGCGAGGCGCGTTCGCTAATTTTGCCTTCCTTACCAACCACCTGGCTAATGTGTTCCAGTTCAGTTGCCATGTGCTCATTCATCTCAATGATGTCGTTGAGCGTATCGGCAATCTTGCCTGCAATGCCGGTCTGGTCGAGTGGCATTCGAGCAGAGAAATTACCCTTTTTTATTTCAACCAGCGTTTTGAGGAGCTGCTGGAGATCGAGGGTATCGGAATTGGGGGTGCGAGAAGCGGTGGTCATAGCGGGTGTAACTTTCGCGGTAGGTCAGGATGAGTACGTCACTGGCTAGAAGTCCTGCCACAGGCATACATCGATTCATTATCCCTGCTTCGTTCAGGTCGATCGCTTCTACCTATGGGCGTAACTTGTCTTTACTCTACCTTAGGCTAGAGGACGCTGATTGAGGCGCGGGTATTATTTGTGGTAGCCCAAATTTTAATTTCAACTCTGCTCTCGATTCTGCTCTCAAAAGTTTGCTCTTTCACTGCTGAATCAAAAGCTTAATCTTCGTTAGCGTTTAATTCATAGTGAAAAAAATTGATGGCATGGATTAAGAGGAGGGTTGAAAAGCGATTGCTGTTACCCGAACCATCCCCGATACGGAATTAAACTTTGAGGGGAACTGAGCCATCTCTCCTCACGCTCAAAGTCCCTCAGCATTTGGGGGTATGGGGACAACCCAGCACTTTTGATACTTTTTAAACATTCTCTTAGATTAAGCTAAGGACATAAAGCTGAGGAAAGTGCTCCCGATCGGTCAGCACTCGATTTGAATCATTAAGCGAATCAAGGAATTGTTGCTTGTCAAATCAGCCTTTTAACGAAACCCTTAACACTGAAGATTTCAATCATCTGATTGAGGCTGTGGTCAAAGCGGTTTTAAAAGTCGGACAAACCCATGATTTAGAAGAGGCGATCGTGATTCGGGATGAATTGCATCGGCTTCCCGACACGCTGCTGACGGAAGTCTTAAATCAAGTCATCCTGCATTTGGTTCCGATCGATCCGCTGCTTTGTCGCTGGTTTATTATCGATGTTTTTCTGCGCGACGCTCCGCCAGAAGGGAGAGCAGATGTCGCAGAACGAATTAATCTGCTGCTGGCGGATCTCCAGTCTCCTCAGTCGGAATAAGCTCGGTAGAGTAGCGTCTTTAAGGATGAAAGAAAAACGCTGCCCCGATCACCACGTAAGTCGCTAACAGCAGCGTTCCTTCCAGCCAGTTCGATCGCCCATCGGAACTGACCGAATTAGCAATAAACACCGCTACTGCAACGGAAACCAGTTCAAACGGATTAAAGTCGAGATCCATCGGCTGTCCCCAGAAATAGCCTGCGATCACCAGCACGGGGGCAACAAATAGCGCGATTTGCAGACTCGATCCCATGGCGACCGAAACTGCCAGATCCATTTTGTTTTTCACGGCAACGACCACCGCTGTTGCATGTTCCGCCGCATTGCCAATAATTGGCAGCAGCACAATTCCGGTAAACAGTTCAGTCAGCCCTAACTGTTTTGTGGCTTCCTCTAGGGAACCAACCAGCATTTCCGACTCAATCGCCACCAGAACGGTTACAACCAGCAGCACCCCCACCCATAGCAGCAGATTGGGTTTTTTGCCTTCGGGGACGAGTCCTTCTCCTTCTTCTTCGGCAATCCCCACATCATATAGATAGCTGTGCGTTTTCATTGAGAACAGCAGCGTGAGCAGATACACCGTGATCAGCGCAATAGCAACCACGATCGACAGCTTTTGCAGCGTCAGTTGATCAATGCCCGGAGAGGTATAGTCCACTGCCGTCGGCAAAAGCATTGCCACCACTGCCAAATTCATCGTTGAAGCATTGATGCGGGCGATCGTTGGCTCAAAGCTTTGTTCTTTGTGGCGCAGTCCACCTAGCAGCATCGAGAAGCCCATCACCAGCAGCAAATTGCCGATAATCGACCCCGTGAGGCTGGCTTTGACCACGTTTACAACACCGCTTTTCAGGGCAACCAGGGCGATGATTAGCTCTGTAGCATTGCCAAAGGTCGCGTTTAGCAAACCGCCGATCGAGGGCCCAGTGACGATCGCGATTTCTTCGGTTGCAGTTCCCATCCAGGCGGCCAGGGGCAGGATCGCCAGACAGGCACTAATAAAAATCACCAGTGCTCCCCAGTGCAGCGCGTCGGCAAGAACCGAAATGGGCACAAAGACAAGCAAGACAGTAAAGATGAGATTCTTAAGGTTCATCGGTTTCTCAAGAGGTTCCTGAGGGTTTGCGTGCAGTATTCCCAAGAATCATGGCACGCTTCAGCTTCACTCAGCCACCCACTCGCCCCCGATCCACCGCTCTGCTAGGCTGCCACCGTCTCCGCCTCAAACCACGATCGATCGAACTCACAGCCCAGGTGCTCTTGAATTCGCAAAATGTCGTGCTCGGCGTTGCCCAAACAGGTAGTTGCACCCGGAGAAGGCGTGATGTTGAACCGAATACCATTGCCCGGATCGATTTCTGCCTGTCCCAAAATCAGCTTGCGCTGGGTGCGATCGATTAACTGCGGACGAATGCCGCCCACGCCGCGAGCAAACTCCAGATCCTCAAGCTGCAACGAAGGCACAATCTTTCGCACATCCTGGAGGAACAGGCGGCGATCGACCACGGGCATCTCAAACGCTATGTTTTTGAAGATGTAATTGCGAATGTCCCTCACTTTGAACAAATCCCACAGCACTGCCATCACGGTTGAATCGAGCCGCAGCACTTGCAGGTAATCGAAGGCAGTTTTCCAGTCATATCGCTCCAGCAGGGGCATGGGCAGCGCAGTCGGACCAAAGCGCGTTTTGCCGGGAACCGTGACATCAGGATCGCCGTGAATCGCGGCAAAGGGCAGCTTGTCGTTCTGCACCGTGTAGACCTTACCGTTCAGCACTTGCGGCGTGAAGTAGAAATTACCCGCGATCGGCAGACAGGAATATTCCAGCCCAATGCCCATTTTGTGAGCAAACAGCAGGCTGTGTCCCCCTGCAGAAACCACAACAAAGCGAGCGGTCAGCGTTTCATTGGGCGTGACAATGCGGTAATTCGCTCCTGCCGTTTCGATCGCCTGCACCAGTGTACCCAGCTTCAGGTCGATCGTTTTGCCTTCGACGGTTTGCGCCAGCTCGACAAACGACTGTGATAGTGCCCCGTAGTTCACCGCGGTATATTCATCCTGAATCCCGATCGCCACCAGTTCTTCTGGTCGAGCTTGTCCGTTGACCTGCACCACATGGGGTTCGACTTCGGCAATCTGGGATTTTTCGAGCAGACTCATTCCAGTGAAGTGGGGCTTGAACTGCTCGTATCGCTGCCGCAAAAATTCACACTCCTGGGAACCAACACCCAGCACCATCTTGGGAAACTTGTAAATCACCCGATCGCGCATCTCATCAGACAATTCTGCGCCGTAGCGCACTACCATCTGCGCCGATCGCCGCACTTTCAACGCCTTTTCCAGGCTGTAGTTGGTTTCAATATCTCCGCAGTGAATAGTCTGGCTATTGTTCGTCGCCTTGGAGTTTACTGCTGCCACGCCACTATATTTTTCAACCAGCGCAACTCGCTTCAGGTCGGTAAACTTTGCCAGCGAATATAGCAGGGCAGTTCCCGCAACGCCTCCCCCAATTACAACAACGTCATACAGTTGGCTGGTCATTCCGCTCTCGTTGGTTTCTACTCGGTTGATTTTTACTCTTTTTATTATTGTAGAGATTTTCCGATCGCCGCTCATCCGCAAACGGTCGGAGGTTCATAACATTTCAGCCTAGCATTCGAATCTGCCTAGCAAGCGAGCCATTCGATCGGCTCTTTGTCGTAATGTGCTGATTGCGGCTGTCAGAATTTGTAATCTTTCACGCTACCGTCCGTGGGGGGAATCGGCTACTTTTCAGATAGAGCGATGCGAAGCAGTTCCCCCTGAGCGGTAATCGTCGTTTCACTGTAAACGGTTTGGAGTGAATGCTAATGGATGCCCCAAAGCCCGAAACCGGAGCTGGCCCATTGTCTGCTTCATCGATCGACTCGGATGTGCCTGAGGCAGGCGGCGGATTTCCCGTCATTCAATACTGGGCAGAAAAAACGCTGTCTCCAGAGGGTGTGAAACTGTGGCAGACCTTGACCCACAAAAGTGCCTGCCTCTCTTGCGCCTGGGGTACGGGCGGACAAAAAGGCGGCTTCACGAACGAACTGGGCGAAAAAGTGCAGCGATGTATGAAAAGCGTCGAGGCGATCGTTGCCGAACTTCAGCCCGGACTTACGCCCCATTTCTTTGATCAGTACAGTGTTGCCGAACTTCAGCGGCTCACTTCGCTGGAAGCCGATCGCCTGGGACGTTTAAGTTTTCCGGTGATTTTGCGGGCGGGACAGTCGCACTACGAGCGCATTTCCTGGGATGAAGTGTTTAATATTGCAGAAACGGCATTTCGGCAGCCGTCAGAGCGGGTTGCGTCCTACAGTTCCGGGCGATCGTCGAATGAGGCAGCGTTTTTGTTGCAGTTAATGCTGCGGGCAATGGGGTCGAACAATCTGGCGGACTGCTCGGATTTGTGTCATGCGCCTTCCACGGTGGGACTGAAGCAGATGTTTGGTTCCGGTACGTCGATGGTGAGTCTGGAAAGCCTGAAGCAGAGCGATTGTGTGGTGCTGATTGGCTCGAATGCTCCGGCAAACCATCCGCGATTGATGAATGAGCTGATTCAGATCCGCGATCGGGGTGGCAAGGTGATTGTGATCAATCCCGTGATTGAAGTCGGCTTGGTGAAATTCGCTTCGCCTGCTTACCCAATAAAGTCGCTTTTAAGCGGTGGATCAGAAATTTCTTCGCTTTACCTTCAGCCTGTTCCCGGCAGCGATACGGCTCTGTTGGTAGGTATACAAAAAGCCCTGATTGAGCAAAACCTTGTGCAGTGGGATTACCTCAAGGCACACACCGAAGGGTGGGAAGCGGTCGTAGATCAGGCGCGATCGACTTCCTGGGAAACCATTACCTCTATCTGCGGAATCGATCGGGCAGAAATCCAGGTTGCCGCGCAGATGATTGGTACTTCAAAAGCGGTCGTTTTTGCCTGGGCAATGGGCATCACCCACCATAGCAACGGCACGGATAACGTATTCAGCATCGCCAATACTGCCTTAATAAGCGGCAATGCCGGAAAACCGGGTGCAGGCACAATGCCAATCCGGGGACATTCTAATGTGCAGGGTTTTGGCTCGATGGGCGTCACAGTGCGCCTGCGGCAGGAAATTCAGCAGGCCTTAGAAAAACTGCTTGGACGATCGCTCAGTCGCGTTCAGGGCTACGATGCTCGTGCGCTGATGGAAGCCGCTGACCACAATCGAGTCGATATGCTGCTTTGTCTCGGCGGCAATTTTTACGCGGCAAATCCCGATCTGCATCAGGCAAAACGTGCCCTCGGCAACATCGACACCATTTTCTATGTCGCAACCAAGCCCAACCTGGGGCACTTCCACGGATTAGCGCGGCAAAACACCCTGATCCTGCCTGTCTTCAACCGCTTTGAGAATCCCCACCAAACAACCACCGAATCTGGCAACAGTTTCGTGCGGCTTAACGACGAAGGCAAAAGCCATTTGCACGACGCAGACCTGATCTCCGAAGTGGAACTGTTGACCGAAATTGCCCACCGTATTCACGGTACAAATCCCATCAACTGGCGCAAACTGCAGGACACTCGCTACGTGCGCCAACTCATCGCCCAAACCATTCCCGGCTATGAAGCGATCGCCTTGATGGACGACACCCAAACCGAATTTACGATCGCCAACCGGGTCTTCGATCAGCCCACGTTTGCCACTGCTTCCGGCAAAGCTGCAATGTTTACTACACCCCTTCCCCAACTCATGCTGCCCACGCTGCAAGACTTTGGAATTCTTCAGACGAAACAGGCAATGATCTTAATTTTGGGCACGGGCAGAAGCTACTCGCAGCACAACACCGTCGTTTATAAACCAGGAGACAAATATCGCGGAATGCCTCACCGCAACTGTATCTTGATGAATCGATCGGACGCAGCCAAAGCAGGGTTCGAGGAACACCAGCGCGTCACAGTCCAGGGCGATGCCGGAAAACTGGAAAATGTCGAAATTATCTTCGGCGGCATTCGAGCAGGCGCAGCAATGATGTTTTACCCGGAAGTGAATGTCATTTTTAAGGCAAAAATTGATCCTAAGTCAGGTACTCCTGCTTATAAGCGCGTTCCCGTGGCTGTTTACGCTGATGTTTCCTGAGTAACTTCCGTTACTTCTCCCAGAGCAATGATGTCTAGCACGTCACGAACATTTGCTATGAGAGGAACGAGATTAGGGAGTCTATTGCTGGGTGCTACGAGAACAATGACTGCTATTCCAGCTTGCTGCAAGTTCTGTTGATAACGTAAGTTCTGATCTGTCGTAAGCAGACTGGGAGTGAGACTAACCCTCCGCCTGGCTCTGCTCTGGCTTAACCTGCATCACAATGAGCGTCATATCATCATCATTGGTTCGATCGGCTCCCACAAAACGCTGTACCTGATCGAAGAGATATTCCAGGATTGCCTGGGGGGTTTCGCAGTGACGGCACGCCCACTGGAAATGGCGCATCAGATTTCCCTCGTCGAAGCGTTCGCCCTGCTGGTTTGACGCGTCGGTGAAGCCATCGGTGTAATAGATGATGGTGTCTCCGGGCTGAAGCTGAACCTTGTTTTCGTGGTATTTGCTGTCCATATCGAGTCCGATCAGCATTCCGATCGTGTCAAGGCGGACGATCGCTCCGGTGGATGCCTGCCAGAGCAGGGGCGGGTGATGGGCAGCATTGCTAAAAGACAGGGTGCGGGTCTGCTTGTCGTACTCTGAGTAAAACAGCGTCACGAAGCGGTTAGAGTTCTCCAGATCCGCATACATCACATGATTCAGGTGCTGCAAAATCTTTGACGGCGAGTGGGCGTTGAGCACTTCTGCCCGCAGCATTCCCCGCAGCATGGTCATAATCAGTCCGGCGGGAACCCCCTTGCCCATCACATCGCCGATCGCCACACTCCACTTATCTGACTCGATTTGTCCCGATTTTGTTTTGCGAATCTGGTCATACTTCGCCGGGATGAAATCGTAATAGTCACCGCCTACCCGGTTTGCGGTTTTGCACCGGGCCGCCAGCGATAGACCGTCGATCATCGGACACTGGCGCGGCAAAAGCTGATACTGAATTTCTGCGCCGATTTCGAGTTCGCGATCGAGCCTTTCTTTTTTCCGCAGTTCGACCGTGAGTTCGTCGTTTTCGATCGCTACGGCGGTTTGGTCAGCGACCAGGCGCACCAGCTTTTGGCGGGTTTCTGTCCAGGTGTAGTCGGGGTCGCGGCTGAAAACATAGAGCCTGCCTCGCTCCACGTTTTTCGTCAGAATTGCCGTGCCAAAAAGCTGAACCGAGGTTCCTAAGAAATGATTAACGTGATAATCCAGCGTCGCGGTGCGGTTCGGAATTGCAGTGATTTTGCCGTTGTAGTGGGCATTAGCGACCGCCGTGAGCTGACGGGTTGCAGTCTCGATCGCCACCTTTACATCCTGGCACTGATTGTCTTGACAGTGAAGCCGCTCCAGCCGCATTTGACCGTTAGGCTTAAACAGCACCAGTGCACCCCCATCGGCATCGGTAACTCTTGCCGCAATCAGGGGCGTCAGTTCGAGAAACTGGTTCAGGTTTTTGAAACTGCGAAGCGCAAACCCTAGCGAACTCAGCAAGTCCTGGATTTTGTTTTGCTCCCGGTGCAGCCGCGAAACCAGCTCCTTCAGCGCAAAGACAGGCGTAATGTCTGCTGGCGACGAGGAGCCACCAGGGAAGTCAGACGATTGGGAGGGCTGGCGAGGAGCAGGCACAGCAGTCATGAACTTGGGGAATCTGTGAAAGGAGTAATGACCGGAAAGAAGAGAATTGAAGCGGTAAATTTAGCGGAGCAGGTTTAGTTGGAGGAGGCAAGAAATCAAGGGAGTTCCAAGATAAGGGGAATTGGGGGGTAGCGACAGCATTGGGATAAATTCTAACGAATGCTTGCTCAATTACTATACGGATTTCCCGATTTTCATGGGATTTATCGTTTTGGTGAGTTTAAGCGGGAGAAAACTCTATCAGTAGTGATGTTTCATCCCATTCTTGCTACCGTTGGAGTAGCCGTGCCCCAGCCTGGAACTAGAATCGATCGCCAGATTCAGATTGATTTGCTAAAAGCGATCGCCGTAAGAGGATGGAGCGCTAGTTAAAACCTGGGTGGAAGTGCCTCAAATCAGCAAGCAGCAACCCTTCTGCATCAATTGAGCTGGAACGACCCTAAAGTGCCCATTCTCACTTCCCTTCAATCAAAGAATTATCAAGAATCGTCAAGATATTTTGTGAGCAGTAAAAAGCTCTCCAGAGTAAGGAGCAGATAATGCGATGACTCAAGACCCTCCTGCAAACGATTTGATGTTTCATGATACAGGCGATCTGCTCGATCGGCACACGATGCAGCGATGTCTTGAGCTAGCGCGACAAGCCAGGGGACAAACTGCGCCGAATCCGATGGTGGGTTCGGTCGTCGTGCAAGACGGGGAAATTGTGGGGGAAGGGTTTCATCCAGGAGCCGGACAGCCCCATGCGGAAGTATTTGCCCTGAGAGCGGCAGGCGATCGAGCCGAGGGAGCAACAGTGTATGTCAACCTGGAGCCGTGCAGCCACTTTGGACGCACTCCGCCTTGTGCTGATGCTCTGATTGCCGCCAAAGTGAGCCGAGTCGTGGTGGGGATGATTGACCCCAATCCTAAAGTGTCGGGGGCGGGAGTCGATCGCCTGCGAAATGCCGGAATCGAAGTGGTGGTAGGCGTGGAAGAAGCTGCCTGTCGCCAACTCAATGAGGCATTTATCTATCGCATTCTGCATCAGCGTCCGCTGGGAACTTTAAAGTATGCGATGACGCTAGACGGCAAGATCGCCACTACCACCGGACACAGTGCCTGGATCACCAGACCCGAATCGCGGCAGCGGGTGCATTTTCTGCGGGCAGGCTGTGATGCGGTGATTATTGGCGGCAACACAGTTCGGCAGGATAATCCTTTGTTGACCAGCCACGGACAGGGACACAATCCGCTGCGGGTGGTGATGAGCCGATCGCTCGACCTCCCCAGAGTTGCCCAACTCTGGAAGATGACAGAAGCCCCCACCGTTGTTTTTACCGAAGCCGGAGCAAAGCCAGATTTTCAGCAGTTCCTGAGCGATCGCGGCGTAGAGGTGGTCGAAGTGCCCAATCTTTCTCCGGCTGCGGTAATGGCAAATTTATTCGATCGCGGCTTCCTCTCGGTGCTGTGGGAATGCGGCGGTACGCTGGCGGCGGCTGCCATTCGAGACGGGTCAGTGCAAAAAATCCTTGCCTTTATTGCCCCCAAGCTGATTGGCGGTGCGGCGGCTCCTTCTCCGGTCGGCGATCTGGGCTTCGAGCGAATGACCGAGGCGATCGAGCTAGAAGACGTGAAGTGGCAGGCGATACAGAGCAGTTCCTTCGATGGGGTAATCGGGTCTGATCTGCTGGTAGAGGGCAGGATTAAAAGATCGCTTACGTCCTAGGCTGGGGGAGAGGCAGGCGATTCAAAAGGTTCCTATTCGTCGTTGTTGTTTTCGCCGTCTTCGTTGTCTTCGTTTTCATCTTCGTCCTGGTCAGTCACCTTACCCGGTACGTTATTGTCTTCTTCATCGTCCGTGATCTGGGTTGGAGCTGCTCCGGGCTGCTGCAGTCCGCCTTCTTGTTCGGCAGAGCCGCCGCAGCTTGCTAGGGTCAGGCTTAGTCCAGCCACGATCGGCAGTCCCAGTATGAATAGATTCCGTTTCATTAGTCCCAATCTCCCATGCGCTTCATCAGCTTAACTTTGACAGAAGATTGCTGATTAAGACTTGTACTTCTGGATAGAAAGAGTAAAAGAGTATAAGTATTTTTAATGAACTGCATCGAATTTGCTCAGTGCTGTCTGATTCGCTTCACGTAAACTCGATCGCATCTTGCCGTTTCAACGCCTGTCGTAGGCTGATAACCGCTGTTTTCGTAAAGCTGAACTGCCTCCTTCAGCACGGTTGCCGTTTCGATCCAGATTTCCTCATAGCCCTGGGTGACGATCGTGGCTTCTAACGCTTGCAGCAAAAACCGTCCGAGCCCCTGTCCCCGCACTTCGGGAAGCAAATACATTTTGCGAATTTCAACCGCCTGGTTCCCCCTGGCGATCGGGTAAAAGGCAGCAGTCCCCACGAGGCGATCCGCTTGCTCGACCACCCAAAATTCGCCCCCGGTTTTCCAGTAGGCTTGCTCCACGTTCAGCACATCCTGATCTGCCCCACAGGGTTCACATCCCAGCCCGTACTCGGTGAGAACAGAAGCAATCAGATCGGCGGCAGTTTGGCGATCGGCAGGTTGCCAGTTGCGGATGCAAAAAGTGCGATAAAAGCGATCCATAAAAGCAGTGAACCGACTGTGCGACTTATGTATCTGTGAGACTCATGTATCTGTGTGACTTGTGCATCACTCCTAGAAGATGAGCGGACGTGATCGGCTGATTTATTGGATTAGACCCGATGCCTATCCCACGGGAAATCTAGAGGTTCAGCCTTAAGCAACACAGCGCGTTATGGGTTCGCTAGCATTTGCTCGATCGCTTCAATTTGAGTCGGCAAAGCAGCCGTCAGCACCTCAGAGCCGTTTTCGGTTACTAGCACATCATCCTCAATCCGAATTCCCCGCACGTCGGCAAACTGATTGAGCCGCTCCCAGTTCACCACATTCCGGTAGGTTTCACGCCGCTCTGGGTCATTGAGAATTGCCGGAACTTGATAGAAGCCGGGTTCGATCGTCACTGCCATGCCGGC
This sequence comes from Leptolyngbya sp. GB1-A1, assembly GCF_039962475.1. Lineage (NCBI taxonomy): Bacteria > Bacillati > Cyanobacteriota > Cyanophyceae > Leptolyngbyales > Leptolyngbyaceae > Leptolyngbya > Leptolyngbya sp. GB1-A1. Next base: position 48,103 of record NZ_JAMPLI010000031.1, read on the forward strand.
CTGCAAGGTTCGATCGAGCCGTAAATAGCCCAAGCCAAACCGATCGCTGCGAGTTCTTCCAGGCGCATAACCTGCCAGATCGCCGAGGTCTTCCATGTCATGCACATCCAGTCCAAGCAGATGCCCAATCCCGTGCGGAAAGAACAGCGCGTGGGCATCCTGTTCCACCAGATCTTCGGGTTGACCTTTGAAAATGCCCAGTTCGACCAGTCCTTCTGCCAGCACCTTTGCGCCTAGCAGATGAATCGATCGATATTCCACCCCCGGACGAACTGCCTCAATACAGCGATCGTGCGCTGCCAGTACCACCTGATACAGATCGCGCTGTGTCGGTGAGAATTTGCCCGAAACTGGCCAGGTGCGTGTAACATCCGATGCCCAGCCGGACTCCGCCTCTGCGCCCACGTCTGCCAGCAACAAATCGCCGGGTTTCAAAGGATGGTGATAGCGATCGTTGTGCAGCACTTCGCCCTGAACCGTGACAATACTGCCGTAAGCCGGGGTCATATTGTGCGATAGAATCACGCTTTCCATCACAGCGCGAACCTGTGCCTCATTTTTTGCCTGACGCGTGGCGATTATGCCTGCCCAATGTGCCTCAACGCTGACGGCTGCGGCTTTACGCAGTTCGGCAATTGCCCCCGCATCGTGGATCAGCCGGATCTGGACGATCGCTTCTGCCAGCAATCGATCGCGCTCTTGAAGCTGGTTTGTCGAAGCTATCATGCGATCGAGGATCTGGGACTGCTGAAGCTGAGTGGCAGCATCTTGCACGGGAATCGTCGCCGCATCGTGAACTCTGGATTGAAGCTTCGCGAACGGATAGGCAGCATCTGCGCCAATTTGGGCCGCTAGCTCATCCCGGCGCACCGTTTCTCCATGCCAGAGGATGCTTGCCGGGGTAGGGTCATCGACAAACAGTTCCAGTCTGCCGCCCTCCAGCCGAATCGCCGCATTCTCGATCGGCATCCCTGCAAAGTAAAGAAAATGGCTGCTGGCGCGAAACGGAAAGTGATTTGCCGGAAAATTGCGCGAACTCTGCCGCCCAGACCATAGGACAACCGGAAAATTAACCTGCTGAGCAAGCTGCTGTCTCCGCTGACGCAGAATTTTTGGGAGCGAGGGAAGGAGCGTTTGCATGAATTAAGGCAGTGTTGAAGAAAAATCTAAATTCCATAGGATAATCTTATCCCTTTAGACTATTGCCAACTGCTACCGACAGTTAGACACTGTAGTTGAGGAAAAATGGTGTGTTAATCAGCGGTTAAGAGGTTGTCGTGAAAAAAGTTTTAGCAATCATTCTGGGTGGGGGTGCTGGTACCCGTCTCTACCCGCTCACCAAACTTCGGGCAAAGCCTGCTGTTCCCCTTGCTGGGAAATATCGGCTGATTGATATTCCAGTCAGTAATTGCATTAACTCGGAAATTTACAAGATCTACGTTCTGACGCAGTTTAACTCTGCTTCGCTGAACCGACACATTTCCCGAACCTACAACGGCACGAGTTTCCAGGAAAGCTTTGTCGAAGTTCTGGCAGCGCAGCAAACGCCAGAAAACCCCAATTGGTTCCAGGGAACGGCAGATGCCGTGCGGCAGTATATCTGGCTGTTTGAGGAATGGGATGTCGATGAATACCTGATTTTGTCAGGCGACCATCTTTATCGGATGGACTACTCCGACTTTGTTCGCCGCCATCGGGAAACCAACGCTGATATCACGATCTCAGTGCTGCCGATGGACGAGAAGCGAGCATCGGATTTTGGACTGATCAAAATCAACGAGCAGGGGCGCATTCTCTCCTTTAGCGAAAAGCCCAAAGGTGATGCCTTGAAGCAGGCAATGGTAGATACCACTATTCTGGGACTCACCCCCGAAGAAGCAAAAGAGCAGCCCTTTATTGCGTCGATGGGGATTTATGTCTTCAGGCGGCAGGTGCTGATCGATCTGCTGAAGCAGTTCCCGTCCCAGACTGACTTTGGCAAAGAAATCATTCCCGCCGCTGCCCAAACCCACAATATTCAGGCGTACCTGTTCAAGGGCTACTGGGAAGACATCGGAACGATCGAAGCCTTCTACGAAGCAAACCTGGCACTGACTCGGCAACCGCAGCCGCCCTTTAGCTTCTATGACGAAAAAGCCCCGATTTACACCAGGGGTCGATCGCTTCCTCCGACCAAAATGCTCGACTGCCAGATCACTGAATCGATGATTGGTGAAGGCTGCATTCTGAAAAGATGCCAGATTCATCACTCTGTTTTGGGCATTCGCAGCCGCGTTGAAGCAGGCGCAGTCATTCAAGATTCGCTAATCATGGGATCTGACTTTTATCAGCCCTTTGCAGAACGGCAGACCGACTGCGAACAGCACGAAATTCCTCTGGGAATTGGTGCAAACTCGACGATTCGACGGGCAATTGTCGATAAGAATGCCCATATTGGCTGCGATGTGCAGATTATTAACAAAGACCGCGTTGAAGAAGCCATGCGCGAAGAAGAGGGATTCTACATTCGCAACGGCATTGTGGTTGTGTTTAAGAACGCCGTCATTCCGGATGGGACGATTATTTAGGGGATGATTGAGCGATCAGTTTCCCGGCGATAATTTTTCAGGACGAAAGGCGGTTTGGAACCGTCATGGTTATCATCCGAATTGTCCCCCTGTCTCTCTCAATTCGGCTGCGGTGTCCATAGCGGTGTACTGTCCACAACAGCTACATAGAGGAACAAAGGGGGCAGCCATCTGTGTCATTCCAGCCGCCTCACCCGTCCCAGAATTCGATCGCCTCGCCGTTTTCTCGGGGGACAATCGCTTCGCTCTCCGGTACAGAAGAAATTCTCTCTGTTTCTCAGATCCCGCTGACGCTGATGATCGGCTTGCCGGGAAGCGGAAAATCTACCCTGGCTGCTCAACTTGCCCAGGAAAGTAAGCAGTGGGTCATCTCGACCGATCAAATTCGGGAACAGCTTTTCGGCAACGCAGCGATTCAGGGCGACTGGAATCTTGTTCAGCGAGAAGTGCAGCGACAGTTCCGGCAGGCGATCGGCGCAATTCGGCAGGGCAGACTTCAGGGCGCAATTTATGATGCCACGAATGTCCGTCGTCGCGATCGTCGACGATTCCTACAGCAAGTTCGATCGATCGGCTTCAACTCAATCACGGGATTTTGGGTTGATACGCCCTTTGCCCTTTGTCTAGAACGCAACCAGAATCGATGGCGCCAGGTTCCTCCAGAAGTGATTTTGCGAATGCACCGTCAGCTTGCAGGTGCGCCGCCCAGCTTAGAGGAGGGATTCGATCGGCTGATTCAGCGCATTGCTCTGATGAATCAAGTCAAAAATCAGGAAATTGAGTCCTTTTTAATTAACCAAAATTAATCGCGCTGCATAATGAGAAGATGCACTGACGCCTTGATGAATTGAATGTCGATTCGATTTGTTTTCTGTGCCATTCTCTATATCGTTTAAACCATCTTTACTGGCATGAAAAGAGGCGGAGTCAACGCGAATGCGATGCGTGTGATCTTTCGCCGTCAGTTTCTTGTCTTAAGTTTTAGTTTTGCCTCCCTTGTCTTGGGCTACCGCAAAGTTGAACGCCTGATCGGGGGCAGTGGTATCGCAAGCGATCGAACTTCTTCTTTGTTTTCAGATATTCAAAATCACTGGGCAGAAGCCTCAATTCAGGCGATCGCGAAACGGGGTATCCTCAACGGCTATCCAGACCAGACCTTTCGCCCGGACAGTTTCCTGACCAGAGCGGAATTTGCAGTCATTTTGTCGCTCATTTTTCTTGACGCCGAGCCTGTGCGTGAGCCGATGCAAAGCAGTTCCCTTAATGGGGCACTCAATGGGGCGATCAATGGAGCGATCGCGTTTTCTGATGTTCCTGCGGCTTACTGGGCATATTCTGGCATTCAGCAAGCCTCCCTGAACGGCTGGTTTTCGGGCTATCACAATGGGACGTTTCTACCCAATCAACCGATTTCACGTACTCAGGTTATGGCGGTTTTGGGGACGGCACTGGGCTTTGAGTCGCCTGCTCATCCACTGCAAATTTTGAAGCTTTACTTTAAAGATGCCGATCGCATTCCCGACTGGACGCGCTGGCCCACTGCGGCAGCAATTCTGCAAGATATTGTGGTGAGCTATCCGGATGTGCGGCAGTTCTATCCCGATCAGAACGCTACACGAGGCGAGGTTGCCGCGATTTTGTGTCGTGTTCTCAAGCTAAATCATGCAGTACCGCTTGCGTATTCCATTCGTGGTTTAGGAATTAATGACCTGAAGGGGAATGTCACGGTTGCCTTTCCGCAATGGCGCGGCAGTGCCCGGCTGATGCAGGACATTCAAACGGTGCTTGCCAATTTTCAGTTTTATCCAGCCGATCGCATTAACGGGGAATACAATTTTGAGACCGAGCAGGGTTTAACCACGTTTTGTGATTTCTACAGTCTAAACACGATGAAAACAGGCGTGCTGGATGAAAAGCTGGGCTGGACGCTCACCCACGCTGACCCGATCGACTATTTTCTGGCATCGGCGCAAGATCGAAACGCAGTCTACAAAGAATTTTTGGCGCAGGAAGTCGCTTATCCCGGCAATCGGCTGGCATTTCTCGATCGCGGGGCTGCCAGTTCACGCTACTTTGCTGATATCTCGCAGTTTCCAGCCCGTTTAGCCGCAAAACTAGACGAAGAGGTAATTACCCCCTCGGCGGAACGGCTTCGTATCGCCTCGCTGGGCGACAGCACTGTTTTAACGGGAACGAATCAGCGGGTTTTCTTTACTCCGTTTCCTGAATACGGCACACTGCCCGCGATCGATAGCACTGGCTTAGACTTTCTTCATCCCGATATTCAAGAGGCTTGCCTCTGCGTTGGCAGCCTTGTCAACGGCACAATGCAAACCCACTGGTCAGGCAGAAACGCACTGGATAACGTTGAAATGTGGAGTACGACAAAAATCATTCCCCTGCTCAATGTGGTTTGTCAGGCAAATGCAGTCCAGCCCGACGCGAACGTGCGAGATTGTTTGGTGCGTCCGGTGGGCAGCCCAGAAGGGTATGGATTTTATAATCTGGCAGTGGATCTGGTGAGCTATCAACGCGCGATCGCGTCATCAAATGCAGCGGCGGCAACCTTTAAGCAATTTTTTACCCCGCAAGAACTGGAAAACTGGGTGAGAAACCTGACAGGCAATCGCTATCTCGACTTTACCGGACGCTACGATGAACCGCCCTTTATCCAAAACCCCGACCTCTGGAGCCAAACCACAAAAGCCGTGCTGCTTAAATCTGCCTACAGCGATCATCTGGGCACAAATGCCATTTCAACCTGCGATCTGGCACGATTCGCCGCGATGTTAGGCTGGCATAATTATTTACCGACGGCTGCCCGTTTGCCAGCGGCGCAGTGGAGCAGTTTAGAAACGGTGGTGCGGGCAATGGCAATGGATAACGCTCGCTATCTAGATGGGGCGATCGAGCGGCTGCACCTGAGCAGCAGCATTCAGGCTCCGGTAATTGTCTCTAAAGTGGGGTTTGGGCGCAGTCAAATCCGCGATCGCACTGAGCTTTGCTATGTAGGGCTGGTTTGGTTTATTGATACGAAGCACCTCCCTTTAGGAGATCATCGTCCGGTTCAAGCAGGGAAACCTGCCGTCCTGCGTACCTTTAGCCTTGCGCTGCGAGCTGCCAAAGCTCTTAATAATGCAGCCGAAGAAGCCAGACAGCTCGATGCCAGAGTTGCGGCAGAAGTCACAGAAATCCTGCGGCGAATTATGACTCATACCGATTCAATTTTTATATGCTACAGATGGGAGGAGGAGAATTGAGGGCTAACGAGTATGGTTGGCGTTTGCAAAATCAACATTCAAGAGAGCAAAGACGACTTGAGATTACTTC
>NZ_JAMPLI010000032.1:0-53936 GCF_039962475.1 Leptolyngbya sp. GB1-A1
CACGAGCGTAATGCTCACAACTTCCCGCTTGACCTGGCTGCGGGTGAGGCTGCTCCTGTTGCAGTCACCGCTCCCGCTATCCACGGTTAAGCTCTCGCTGCTTAGCAATCAAGACACCCTCCTCAAGGAGGGTGTCTTTTTGCATTCGTTGAGTGTAGCAATTAAGTGGGTTTCCGCTGCTTTTCAGTTGGCTTTTAACAAGTAATAGCGATCGCTTCTTAAGTCCCTGAAAAGAATTGAAGGATTGTACTCAGGCAAATTTGCCAGCGATGCCGTTGTGAACAGAAGTCCTCAAGGAGCACCAAATTAAATTCTTAAACTTAGGAGCTAATCTGGCTCCTGTTTGTATCGGCGTGGATTTTTGCGCTCGCCTGGTTTTGCCTGTGCCTGATACCACTTTCGCCAGCCTACCGAACTCCGAATCATGAGCCAGAACAACAGCAGCGCAATAATGCCGCCTTGAGTTGGGGCATCAAAAGCTAGCAGAACCAGCAGCACACACAAAAAATCCTGGGCAAAAATCATCCAGATGGGCAAACCCCGCAGGCGATAAAACCAGCCGATCTGAACAAGTTGTAGCACCAGGGCAATCAATCCACAAACCGTGCCAATCAGCACCGTAAACCAGCCGGGAAACAGAGCGGTTCGCGCCACGGCAATGCCGACGATCGCCCCCACGATAGGACTGCCCACAAGCTGCACGATCTGCAAAACGCGCTGTCCGAGTCTGCCTTTAGAGAGAAAGAGCTCAACGGTTGACCAGCTCACCAAAACACCCAGAACAATACGGGGGGGAATCTGGGACAATAGCGGCATGTTTGCCCAAAGATTGTCGCTGTAGAGCAATCCAATGAGTAGCAGGGGAAGAGCAATTCTCATACCAGCCGCCGTCGAGAGCGCAAGAGCGGCAAAAACCTCGATCATGGTATAAACCTCAAGCAGCCCTATCGAAGACAAGTTTCAAGATTGGTTTACAGCGATCGTGAGGGCACGCAACCAGCGTAGCAAACAAAAAATATGGCTCTTGACATTCTCTTGACATTCAAAGAATGCTATTTCTCAGTCTAAAGCAAGCCTCCGTAACCGTAACCTCTGGACGTCGCAGACCGCAGTAGCGCAGCAGACTACAGAAGCAAATCGGCTGCATCGGGTAAGGGAGCCGTTACTATTAAAGGATCGTGAAACAAGGGAACGGTGAAAGTAACGGTTGATCCCAGTCCTTCGCCCATACTGTAAAAATTGACTTCTCCGCCCATTGCCTCAACCAACTTTTGGGAGATCGCCAGTCCCAAGCCAGTTCCGCCATACTGACGAGTACGTGAACCGTCTACCTGGCTAAACGACTGGAATAGCTTGTCCTGCTTCTCCAGAGATACCCCAATTCCAGTATCAGCAACACTAATTTTGACAATGCCCGGCTTTTCCTGCTTGTCTTCGCTGTGGGGCATTCGCTTAGAGAGAATTTCTGCGCTGATGGTTAGTCCGCCTTCATGGGTGAATTTAATTGCATTACCCACCAGGTTGAGCATGACTTGCAGCAATCGCTGGTAATTGCCGTGGAGAATCACTTCGTCGCGGGTGGCAGGCGTGCGAATTTCAAAGCTTAACCCTTTCTGCTGCGCTTGAGGGCGGGTGAAATTGTCAACGGCATTGAGCAAATCATCCAGCTTGATTGGATTCAGCTCAAGCTGCATTTTCCCGGCTTCAATTTTCGCAATGTCCAGGATGTCATTAATGATATTGAGCAAGTGGATTGCTGAGCCATACGCTTCCTGAAGAAACTGGCTCTGCTCTGCCGGGTCGTCAGCCATGCCGTCCATGATTAGCTTGAGGAAGCCAATCACGCCGTTGAGGGGAGTCCGTAGCTCGTGGGAGGTGTTGGCAAGAAATTCGCTCTTGAGTCGAGAAGCGGCTTCTGCCTGCTGGCGGGCATCTTCTAGTTCCTGATGTTTTTTTACCAGGCTGTCGTTGGCCTGCTGAAGTTCCGATGCGAGATTCTGGCTCTGTGCAAACAGTGAAGCATGGGCAATCCCAGTTCCCACTTGATCAGCGATCTCTCTCAGCAGGTCAATCTCGATATCGCTCCAGACTCGCGATCGATCCGTCTGGTACAGCACAATCAAGCCATTTGGCTGATCCTGGTAGCAGGTGGCAATCGTCACTACAGAGGCAGACAACTCGCTGTCCTGCTCTTCGGCAGTGCTGCAAGCAATCGGTTTTAGGGTGGTCAATGCCTGAGCAAAATAGGCTTCCTGGACGATCGAAAACGATCGATTGAGCAGGGAGGGCAGCTCTGGACTGCAATATTCTGCCACTGCACAGACTTCGTTATGACCAGGCGTGTAGGGAAAAATCAGGCAGCGACTCACGCTAAACGCTTCTCCCAATCCTTCTACTGTCTGTTGCCAAATGGTTTCTAAATCCAGAGTGCGGCGAATTTTCCAGACTAGCTCGGTCAGGCGTTTTTGATAGCGATGCGCGGCGGTTTCTGCTTCGGGGCGATGTAGAGCAGTTCTCTCTTCAGGGCGATCGGCAAGGCGCAGCAAATGCCCTTGCTTTGATCCGGGAACGACCTCGGTAACAGGTTCTTGAGGGGTGGTGTAGAGAAAGCGTCCCATGACCAGAACGCTGGTTGCCGTGCCGTGCGGCATCAGGATTGGGCTGACCGTGAGCTCAAAAACGAGATGCTGATTGGCAACTTGAAACGCAGACTCAAACCGGAGCGGAATCAGATCGCTCAAAACCTGGTGAATGCGCTCTAGATAGGAAGCAATCGCCGCAGGCGCGAAAGCAGCTTCTACAGCTTGCCCAATGACCTGATCGAGTTTCAGTCCAAAGCGATCGGCATCGCGCCAATAGAACGACAAATACTGCCCAGAGCCGTCCTGAGTGAAAACCAGATCGGCAGCCGGAAGAGACCCGTCGAATTGTTGAAACGTACCCGGATGGATTGACTCAGTTGTCGAAGGTGAACGATCGCTAGGCAGAGTCATCAGCGTAGAACTCAGAGTACACAGTGAATAGGGTCAAGCACTGTCCCAGGTTTGCGGTAAGGGTAGATACGATGCGTAGATGCAACCTGCAAATGCTTTGTGACTGACAAGCTTGCGACTGACAAGCTTAATTATTCATCAGCAAATCTAGAATTCCCGCTTTTGCTTAAACCTTTTACTATTATCAGTGGTTTCACTGAAATTGCTTCAAGTTCAGCTAAGTCTAAATGTTTGTAACACCCCAAAGATTGATTCAACCTGTCAAGGCTTGCCTCACTTTTTACCCTATTTGCCTTATTTTAGAGGGGAAAAAGCGCGATGGGTTAAGCGACGGCTAGTCGTTCCATTCGCCTTTAGGCGGAACGGGTGGGTTGCGGCGAATCGATCGGGTTAAATCATCATCTCGACGGCTGCCTCCACCCAGCCATTGACGTACAGCAACTTCGATCACCTTACTGGGATTGCCCGTAAGATGATTGATTTGCTCAAGCAGGTCAGCATCAATTTCGATCGACAGATTTACCTTTTCGGAGTCGGAGGTGGATTTAGAATCTACAGCAGGGTCAGTCATAAGCCAGTTAGGGGCGGAGGGGAAGCCGCAACAGGAGGACAACAGCAAGAACAATATTGAGGAACAGCCGTTTTTATTTTTCTCTTTGGGAAAGGGGCGTGTTTCTCACATCACTATTAAACCTTATCCTTTTCACGATCGTTGCGAACAGCAGAAATCCTTCCCCTAATTTCCTAAAAATCTTACTGAAGCGAGCCATTTCAGCGGAGGAAAGCCTTTTGCCGGATTCCCGCAGCGTGACGAACAGCTTAAAATGTTTTAAGCAGATGACATATTGGTTCACCCAATCCGCCAAGACTTCCATTGAGACTCCGATTGTCTGGATCTCATGACACGAATTCCGACGGATAATCCTAACGGAGCAAGTAACCCGATCGATTCTGAGACGCAAATTCCTCGCTTTCCCCCTCATACTGCGTGATATGACCGACGTACCTGTTTCTCGCATTCGGAATTTCTCCATCATTGCTCACATCGATCACGGGAAATCGACCCTCGCCGATCGGTTGCTTCAGGTAACGGGAACAGTGAGCAATCGGGAGATGAAAGAGCAATTTCTCGACAATATGGAACTGGAGCGTGAACGGGGCATCACGATCAAGCTTCAGGCGGCGCGGATGAGCTATACGGCAAAAGATGGTCAGGAATATGTGCTGAACCTGATCGACACGCCGGGACACGTAGACTTTTCCTACGAGGTGTCTCGATCGCTGATTGCTTGCGAAGGGGCGTTGCTGGTGGTCGATGCATCCCAGGGCGTGGAAGCGCAAACGCTGGCAAACGTCTATCTGGCACTGGAACACGATCTGGAAATCATTCCGGTGCTGAACAAGATTGATCTGCCGGGAGCCGAACCCGATCGCGTCCGGGAAGAAGTCGAAGAAATCGTCGGTCTGGACTGCAGCGGCGCAATTTTAGCCTCAGCCAAAGAAGGGATCGGGATCGATGAAATCCTGGAGTCGATCGTCTATCTAGTTCCGCCGCCTGAAGATACGGTAGACAAACCCCTCCGCGCCCTGATTTTTGATAGCTACTACGACGCTTATCGTGGCGTGATCGTCTACTTCCGGGTAATGGATGGCAAAGTTCGCAAAGGCGACAGAGTGCGTCTGATGGCATCCGGCAAAGAATACCAGATCGATGAACTGGGCGTACTGTCGCCAAACCAAATTGAGGTCGATGAGCTGCACGCAGGCGAAGTGGGCTATTTTGCTGCCTCGATCAAAACTGTTGCCGATGCGCGAGTGGGCGACACGATTACCCTGGCATACGCCCCCGCTCCTGAAGCCCTACCGGGCTACGCCGAAGCGAAACCGATGGTTTTTTGCGGACTGTTTCCCACCGATGCCGACGAGTATACCGACCTGCGCGAGGCACTGGAAAAACTGCGCCTGAATGATGCCGCCCTCAGCTACGAGCCGGAAACTTCGAGCGCGATGGGCTTTGGCTTCCGCTGTGGCTTCCTCGGTCTGCTCCACATGGAAATTGTGCAGGAGCGACTAGAGCGCGAGTATGACCTGGATCTGATTACCACTGCGCCCTCGGTAATCTATCGCGTCACCAAAATCGACGGCGAAGTGCTGTATATTGACAATCCCAGCCTCTTGCCCGACCCGCAGTACCGCGAAAAAATCGAGGAACCCTACGTGCAGGTGGACATGATTACGCCCGAGGAATTCGTGGGTCCGCTAATGGAGCTGAGCCAGAGCCGGCGGGGCGAATTCAAAGACATGAAGTACCTCACTAAGGGGCGAACCACGCTGATCTACGAGATTCCTCTGGCAGAAGTCGTAACGGATTTCTTTGATCAGATGAAGTCTCGATCGCGCGGCTATGCCAGCATGGAATACCAATTGATCGGCTACCGGGAAAACTATCTGGTGAAGCTGGATGTGATGATCAACAGTGAGAAAGTTGATCCCCTGGCGACGATCGTTCACCGAGACAAGGCATACTACGTCGGCAAAGCCCTGGTCGAAAAGCTCAAAGAGCTCATCCCCCGTCACCAGTTCAAGATTCCGATTCAGGCGGCGATCGGCTCCCGGATTATTGCCAGCGAACATATCCCCGCCCTGCGAAAGGACGTGTTAGCGAAGTGCTACGGTGGCGATATTTCCCGAAAGAAGAAACTCTTGCAGAAGCAGGCAAAGGGTAAGAAACGCCTGAAGGCGATCGGCACTGTAGACGTTCCGCAAGAGGCATTTATGGCAGTGCTGAAGCTTTAGGGCTGCCTGAGTCGCAAACCTTGAGCGAATCTAACAATTAAACCCGGGTCAAGTTGCCGGGCGATCGTCCGGACGCTTGCCCGTGTTTCGTACGTTCACCAGCTTGCTGAGAAACTCAAACCAGAAGGCAGCTCCCATTGAGATTGCCAGACCGCTTACGATCCAGCCGATAGCGCGCTTGAGCTGATTCCATAGTGGCATCCAGGGAGCCGGCTCTTCAGGCTTGCCGTCGCCGTTGCTGTCGATCGGCTTGATTGCCATTTGCTGCGATTGGTTTTCCTCGCCCCAGCCTAGCGGTAGTTGTGTCACATCCCCAACTGCTTGTTCGATACAGTTCACTGACGAATTAGTAGAAGCTGAGGAAGCTTCAGGTGCAGACGGAACAGCTTGAGCTTGGGCATAGGCGGGCTGCTCGAAAAATAGTCGGGAAACGGGAGCAGGCTCGGCGGGTGGAGCAACGGGAGCCGCCTCGGGGGCAGGTGGAATGACAGGCGGAGCAACTTCAGGCGCAGGGACGGGTTCAGGATTGGTGGCAGGAGCTGCTTCAGGGTTGGTAGGGGAAATCGGTCTGGGGCAGGATTGGGTGACGATTTCGGCAGAAGAGACAAGTGCCTGACGCAGCGTAGTGCTGGAGGCAAGTCGTTGGGCGATGTGAATCGTGTCGGCATTTGCGGCAAGGGCGATCGTCAATCCAATCAGGAAACCTACGCCCTTCGCATTGCGCTTATACACACCAGAGGCGCGCTCCATCGAGCGATCGAACCATTTCTCGACTTCCGTTTTGAACTGATACAGGTCGTCCTGAGCACGTCTTACTTCACCTTTAGCCTGAGTGGGGTTAATTTGGGCACGGTCTGCCAGCGCATTAAGACTGACTCGCACCGAGAAGGGAAGCGTCTGGGCAATCTGCTGAGCATCCCGATGAATTTCGTTGTAGAGGGCGATAATTTCCTGGTAGCCGGAGAGGTTTGGATTGCTTCTCAGCGATTCACTATCAGTAAACCGCCTGTATTTTTGATCTATGTCCTGCAGGTCACTGCGAAAGGCTTTCATGACCTGGGCGACGCTAGGTTGAAGCTGCTGAATCAGCTCGTTGGTGTTGTGGTATTCGCCCTGAGGGTCTTCGTAAAAGACGAGCTGCCGAATTGAGACGAGTTGATTTGCAAAAGCATCAAAGACTTCCAGATCTTCAGGGGCGATCGATCGAGCGCGGTTTGTGTCTTGAGATGCCGCCAGTTTTTTGCGGATCGCCTGCGCGTTGTTGACATACTCAACCAGTTCGCCGCGAATCAGGCTAATCGTCATTTCGAGGCTGAGCCGCTGATCGACAAAGGCTTTGAGGACGAGATGCAGTTTGTCGCTGAACTTATTGAAGCCTGCATCAATAAAGCGATTGAGTTCCTGGCTTTTTCCCTGACTCTGATACCGTTTCACTGCATCTTCAATGTCAGAAATAATCTGATCCTGAACCAGGATTTGCAGATTTAGAGCGGTTAAGCGACGAGTGAACTGCGGAATGTTGAGGATTTCCAACAGTGTCGTAGCAAAGGTTTCAGACGGAATGTAGGATGGCTCGTTGCCCCGATCGAGCGTCGTATTGCTCCTGCCTACGGTGACAACCGATCGCGTTACGCCACGAATCAAGCCTTCAAACCCTTCTCGCGCATCCTGACTGATGTTGCGAATCAAGGGGTCATTATAGATTTTCTGGGTAACGGCTTTTGCGCGATAGAGTTCTTCAATCAGCAGCGCATCCCGAAGTCGTCGCGAGATTTCAGATTTGATTGGAATCGTTGAACCTGTTTCAGTCACACCATCACCGCTCACCAACCCTTTTGAGTCCAAGGCCTGAACGATCGCCGCTGTCTGTTCTTCGGCAGTTCCTCTGAGCGTTTCGAGCTGACTCTGGATCAGGTCTTGAATCGCCGGCTTATTGGGGTCAGAATCCGGCAGGAAACTCACTGTGTGCTGTGCAACCTCGGCAGGCGTTTGAAAAATTCCCTGGTTTGCCAGCTTCAGGTAATCGCCCTGCACAGAGCCATCTCCCATCAAGAGAATTTCGATCGACTTCTTCAGGTGGGCGGCTCGCCACTGCAAAATGGTCGCCAGGATCTCCTGGATTTCTGAAGAGAGCAGGCTAAGGATGAGGTAAATCAAAACTAGCCCGATCGCAACATCTACAATAAATGGCAGATTCATGACAGCAACTCACAAATTCAATACGAAGTAAATGCACTCTATCGAGAATGCCCCAGTGTAAGCGCTGGCAATCGGCGATGGGAAACTTGAAATACAAGTTAAAACAGCGGAATCAAAGCTAAAATTTGCACATTTCAGCGGATCCAACGGGCAATGAATGAATTAATCGAGCTAGATCTGGTCAGGATGGGGTTTGCCCTGGGACTGGTGCTGATTGCGATCGCCCTATCTGCCTGGCAAGGGCTGGGATTGGCATGGAATCTTGCAGTTGCGACGGGACGAACGATCGTGCAGCTCACCGCAGTGGGCTACGTTCTGGAAATTGTGTTTGCCCTGAATAATCCGATCGCGGTGCTGCTGATTATCGCAGCCATGGCATCGATCGCCGCTGTCGTTGCCCGAAACCGAATCAGTAAAAAAATCCCGGCACTGCTTCCAGTGGTCGGGGGGTCAATTCTGCTCAGTACCGCTCTGACGCTGGCGTATGTGAATCTGCTAGTTCTGCGTCCCGATTCCTGGTTTGAGCCGCAGTACCTTGTGCCACTGGCAGGAATTTTGTTGGGAGGTGCGATGAATGGGGCGACGATCGGCGGAGAACGGTTTGTTAGTACACTCAACAATAGCCGCCAAGAGATTGAAACCCAGTTGAGCTTAGGCGCAACTCCGCAGCAGGCAACTACCGCCTATCGCCGTGAGGCAATCAAAGCAGGACTAATCCCTGCCCTGAATCAAATGTTGGTCGTCGGAATTGTGACGCTGCCAGGAACCATTACCGGACAAATTCTGAGCGGCGTAAATCCGCTCGATGCCGCAGTCTATCAAATGCTGATTATGTTTATTCTGGCATTTGCAACCCTCTGCACCACATTTCTGCTGATTCAGGGACTCGATCGCCAATTCTTTAACCAAGCAGCCCAGCTTGTTACCCACTAAGCCTGGTTCAAGAACCTAATCAAGTTCCCGCCGTCCTTCTAAGGCTCTGGCAAGCGTTACTTCGTCGGCATACTCCAGATCGCCACCCATCGGCAGACCAAAAGCAATCCGGGTAACTTTGGTGAATGGCTTCAGCAGTTGACCGACATAGAGCGTTGTGGTTTCCCCTTCGACGCTAGGGCTGATCGCCAGAATTACTTCCTTGATGTCCTGCTTGCTGACGCGCCGCACGAGCTGCGTAATGTGAAGCTGATCGGGACCGATGCCATCCATTGGCGAAATCAATCCGCCCAGGACGTGATACTTGCCTTTGTATTCGCGGGTTTTCTCCAGCGCAATCACATCTCTGGAATCGGCAACCACACAGATTGTATTCGGGTCGCGATTGGGGGTGCGGCAAATTTCACAGACTGGCTCAGCCGACAGGTGAAAGCACACCGAACATAGCCCTACTTGCTGCTTGGCTTCAACAAGTGCCTGTGCCAGGGCATGAACTTCTGCCTCTGGTCTTCGTAAAATGTGCAGCGCGAGACGCTGTGCGGTTTTTGGACCCACACCGGGCAATCGCTGAAATTGCTCAATTAAACGAGCTAAAGGCTTGGTGTAAACCGTTGGATTTCCTCCAATGTTGCTCTATCTCGATCATAGCGATCGAGTCAACTGGTTGCGAGTAGGGATTTTTCGACCCTGAAACTGGAAAGTCGCGGGAAGAATTAATGCTCGATCGTCGCCATACTCCAGTCCGGGCGCAGATATTTCGCCTGCCGCAGATAAGGATGGTGAATTTTGACGAAGGGATCGGGCGTGTTGATGTGGAT
The DNA here is from genome assembly GCF_039962475.1 of Leptolyngbya sp. GB1-A1. Lineage (NCBI taxonomy): Bacteria > Bacillati > Cyanobacteriota > Cyanophyceae > Leptolyngbyales > Leptolyngbyaceae > Leptolyngbya > Leptolyngbya sp. GB1-A1. The sequence continues at coordinate 9,740 of NZ_JAMPLI010000032.1, forward strand.
TAGGAAGCGAATACAGCGTTCCAGACTGCCCTCGACGTGCATCTGCTGCACATCCAGAAGCGGCACATCCTGCCAGTGCGGACGCTGACGGGCAACGGATGCGGGAAAAATTGCATCGAGATCGCGGGTGACAGAAAATGTGGCACTGATAATATCGTCAGGGTCGATGGGGTTTTGGCGTTCTAGCTCGTCTAGCAGTTCGGCGACAGCTTCCCGGATCGCCTCTACCGTGTTTTCTGAAACCGTTGTTGCCCCACGAATTGCCCTTACTTTCCAGCCCACGTCGATCGCCTCCTAATGTTTCAACACGCTTCCAATCGCTTCGATTTGCCCGGCTACCCTGAAGGGGAACTGCTTCGCATAGCTCTTGTGTAAACAAAACAGCTCTGTACAGCTTTGTGCAAACAAAACAGCCCTGTGTAGACCAGACAATCGATCGCTTCATTCCATCAGGCTTCAGTTTAAAGTCTAATGGTCTGATGTCTACAATCTATCCTCCTCAGTTCTGCCTTGAAATGCCAAGGACTTAACTTAAAATTCACAACTTAAAAATTCACAGGCTGAATTGACAAGTTGAATTCAAGAGTCAAGTGCGATCATGCCCATGCTGTCTTCAGCAGTGTTTTATGGATTAGGGGCGAAACATCCATAGGGGCAGTCCGTTCGTTTCCATTTCAAACTCCAGCCAATTCAGCCCGCCGAGGAGGCCTTTATTTTGGCTGCGGCTTTGGCTTCGACCCGGCAGGAAGCGGCTGAGCCATCCCTTTTTGCGCTCCTCAATGTTGTGGAGCTGGGTTTTTTCGGGGTCGAGTCCGACTAGTTCAGCTGCCCAGCGACGCGCATCTTCTTCGGTTCCCAGGCGATCGACGACTCCTAGTTCTAGAGCCTGTTCTCCGGTAAAAATGCGTCCGTCAGCAAAGCTACGAACGGCATCCACACTGAGGCGACGACCTTCGGCAACTGTCTGGACAAACTGGTTATAGCTGGTGTCGATGAGCTGTTGCAGAATCTGCTGTTCTGGCTCGGTCAATTCGCGATCGAACGACAGAATATCTTTATAAGGACCAGATTTGATTACCTTAAAGGAAACGCCGACGCGGTCGAGCAGTCGTTCCAGATTATTGCCGCGCAGGATCACGCCAATGCTGCCCGTGATCGTTCCCGGATTGGCAACGATGTGTTCTGCGCCCATGCCAATATACACACCGCCCGATGCCGAAATATTGCCAAAGCTGGCGATGATCTTGGTTTTATTACGCAGCCGCTTCAGGGCACTGTAAATTTCCTGGGAGTCCCCCACCGTTCCGCCAGGGCTGTCGATCCGCAACAGCAGAGCGGGGAATTTCTTTTCTTCGACTGTTTTTAGGGCATCGAGGACATACTTACGGGTTGCACCTGCGATCGCGCCTGAGACTTCAATTCGTGCAATTTGCTTGCGAAACCGGGGCTTAAAGAGCCGAATCATGCTTTTTTTCAGTAACCTATCAATAATTGAACCAGTCAGCAAGTGTTGAACTTGAAACCTTCAGCAAGTGCTGAGCTGCCAAATTCCAGTGTGCCTTATCAGACGGGACGATCGGGATTCGCGAGAATGGGGATGTCCCTACCTGGGGGGTGGGGCACAAGTGTGTTGTCCCTCGATCGGTATTTTTGGATCGGTATTTTTGGATCGGTGTTCTTGGATTTAGATTCTTTTTGTGACCTATTCCGTAAGCAATTTTGCGACTAAATTCTATGTCAAATTCCACCCTAAATCTGACGGCAAATCCTGCCGCTGAAACGCATTCGCCTCAGATTCGCTTGATTGCGATCGACCTCGACGGAACCACGGTGGGCGAGTCGAACCAAATGACCCCTGCCGTGCAGCAGGCAATTCAGGCAGCTCAGGAGAAAGGCGTGCAGGTGGCGATCGCCACGGGGCGGATGTTTCAGTCTGCCCTGCGCTTTTATCAAACCATTGCTCCGAAGGAAGAAAGGCTTCGCAATGCCTTAACGCTGCCGCTGCTGACTTATCAGGGGGCACTGATCAAAGACCCGACCACCGAGAAAATCTATCGCCATCTCACCGTGTCTCGCGAGGCAGCCCTGCAGTTGCTCGATTACTTTGAGCAGCCGGAACTGCACGATCTGCTGTCGATTCACTTTTATATAAACGATTTGCTGTATGTGCGCGAGATTACGCCAGAAACAGAACTCTACGCCCAGCGCAGCCAAATCCAGCCGTTTGCAGTAGGGGATTTGCGGCGGATGCTGGTGGATCATGAGCCGACTAAAATCCTTGCCCTTTGCCATGATCCCGCCGTGATCGATCGCCTGCTTTCTTCGCTACGGCAGCAATATACTCCGGCAGAGCTTTACTTCACCAAATCCGTTGCGACGTTCTTTGAGGCAACCCATCCCCTCGTCAACAAAGGAACCGCCGTCCGCTATCTTGCAGAAGAAATGCTGGAACTGCGTCCAGAAAACGTGATGGCGATCGGCGATAACTTTAATGATCTGGAAATGATTCAGTATGCAGGAATTGGCGTGGCAATGGGAACTGCGCCCGATGCGGTGAAGACTGCCGCTCACTGGGTTGCCCCTGATGTGGAATCAGACGGAGCGGCTGTGGCGATCGAGCGATTTGTTCTTCAGGCGAAATAAGCTGGGAAACCAGTTGAGAAACCAGTTGGGCAATAAGCTGGGCACTAAAAGCAAAAGCAGAAGTCGTCGAGGATGAACTGCCCATCAAAGGCATGAAACGTAACACGATGAATGTCTAAATTTCGCAGGTTGAGCCAGACATTTGGGGGGCATTCAGAGTCGGAGTATGCCAGGTTTGGGGCGGGGGTTTTAGCCGAGGTAATCAGGCGATCGTCTGCATCATAGGCACTGAGCGTTGTGCGGCGAGAACTGGTGACAAAGCTGCTGACAAACTTCACCGGGCGCAAAAATCTGGCTTCGAGCCAGCCGCCTTTGGGTGCGCCCATCACTGCCATCGTGCCGGAGTAGGGCGGATAGGCAGGATTTGAAGGACAGACGGCAACCGCATTGGCAAAGACCACGCCCCACTGCTCAAACTGGCGATCGACGATCGCAAAGCGCGACAAATCTTCCCAATCGAGGCGGACACAGACCGACTGCTGCATTAGCACAGCGGCAGGACTGAGATCTAGCTCATCCAGCCGAGGCACGGTTCGCACCTCTTCTTCGGCATAGGCAGGTGAGTAAATCACTCCAGGACTTTTGTTTGCGGCAGATCTGAAAGTCGAGCCGCATTGAGGATTGTGATCAATCGATCGAAAAGCATTGCTCACGATAGGCTCCCTTATGATGGTTTCTGATGCAGTCGATTCAGCCTCTCTCTCACCACAAAGCAGACGACAACCGTAAACTAAAAGCAAATGCTGCTCTAAAGACACTGCTGGGATTAATTTCCGAACGATCGTCACACTCTGATGGTTCGATCGGCAGGTTAGGGTTTGAGCGAAACTTGGTCTCTTTTTTGCACAGGCTCTTTTTACACAGAATTTGTGAAACAAAGTGCTCTTGCAAAACAAAGCGCAGGCTTTTTGCAGAAGGACAGTGCCAGACCCAATTGCGCTCCTTGACCGTTTGGAATGCAGATGCAGAAATACCCTGCTGGCTGGGCAGAGTTGCAAAGTAGAGGTTCCAGCTTGTTGACCAGACCTTACAGTTTGCAGAGAAGTAGTGACGATTGAAGATAAAGTTTGAGTCTATTAGCGCAAAGCAATTTCCCTGGAAACTGTCGCGCCGAGGAAGACCCTAAAAGCCCTGATTCAAAAGCTGAGTGTTGTCCAAGCAGCCGTCGAAGCAGCTAGTAGACGCTAAACAGCCTGGGCTAAACAATCTGGTAGAAACCCTGAGACAATAGAGGAAGTTTTGCTGATGCCTGCGTCACTTACCCTATCAGTCTGATATCGTCGTTCTTGACTTACTCGTATTATTACGCAACTATCACTTAAAAAAGTTGCGATTTGTACGTTTTTAAGGAATTGCCAATTCCGATCGCTCATACAAGTAGTATTTTTACTGCAAATCTTAACATAATTTAATAGTTGTCTGCCCTGCTTCAAGAGTTTTATCTCTGCTTACGACTTTATTTAATTTTTTTCTCAGTCTATGCTGCAACCGCCCGGTTTTCGTCAAGACTCGATTTCAACCAGCCTGGGATCGATCGTCTACTACACTGCGGATCAAGCAACCTCGCCGGCATCGCAATCTACCAGAAAGCGATCGCCTGAAGATCAACCGCTGATCGTCTTTCTGCATGGCTTTGGCGGTGGCTCATCGGCTTATGAATGGTCAAAGGTCTATCCCGCATTTGTGCCCGAATATCAGGTGATCGCTCCCGATCTGCTGGGCTGGGGACGATCGAACCACCTGACGCGCCCTTATCAAATCGAAGACTACCTGATCACCATTCGCGAATTTCTAGAGCAGGTTGCTCCTTCGCCTGCGATCGTGGTGGCTTCTTCGCTGACCGCTGCCTTTGTGGTGCGAGTCGCAGTGAGTTATCCCGGCTTGATTCGATCGCTGATCCTGAGTGCCCCCACCGGGCTGGCAGACTTTGGACAGCCCTATCAAAATCCGATCGCCTCAATTGTCAGTATTCCCGGAGTCGATCGGCTGCTGTATAGCACTGTGATTGCGAACCCATTCGGAATTCGGACGTTTTTAGAGCAGCGGCAGTTTGCCCAGTCAAATCGCGTCTCCCCTGAAGTGGTGGATGCCTATCTCGCTTCTGCCCTCCAGCCCAATGCCGAAGCCAGTGCTCTGTCCTTAGTGCGGGGTGATTTGTGCTTTGACCTGGCTCAATATCTTCCTGATCTCACTGTTCCGACTGCAATTCTCTGGGGGCGACAGGCACAGCTCAGCCCTCCAGCTCTGGCACAGCGATTTGCCGAACTGAACCCTCGCGCTATCAAAGCCGTCGAAGTTTTGGAAGGGGTCGGCTTAACGCCCCAACTCGAACTGCCTGCGGTGACGATCGGCGTAATCCGCCAGTTTTTAGCTGAATTATCGAGTTAAGCCCGAAAACTAAACCTGAAAGCCCATCTCGCGCAGTCCTTGCCGGAGCCGATCGGCTTCTGAGGGATTCTGCTGCTGATGCAGATCGATCGCCTGCCGAAACGCAGCCAGACTTTCATTCACGCGACCGAGCTTGAGCCACACGACGCCCAAATTCTGATATGCCTCTGCGTAGTCGGGCTTGAGGCGAATTGCCTGCTGATAGTGGTCGATCGCCTGGGTAAATTGTCCGATCGCTTTGCAGGTCATCCCCAGGTTGTGGTATCCGATCGCCAGGGTGGGATCAAGTTGAATGACGGTTTCAAAGCAGTCTTTCGCGCGCTTAAGATTTCCCTCAGCCAGCAACAGACTGCCCAAATTATTCTGTGCACCTAACTTGAGGCGATCGAGGATGGGCTGTTGCAGGGCGGCGTGGTAGTGCTGTTCTGCCAGGGGTAAATTGCCCGATTGACGATAGGCAATGCCCAGGTGATAGTGCAGCTCGTAAAGGATAGGCGGATCGCTCTGTCCGCTCTGGAGCCCCCGCTGAAGCAGCACAAGTCCCTGCTGCACGTCCCCCATCTGCACATAAAGCGCACCCAACTTGGCACACACATAGGGATCGTCGGGATGATCTGCCAGAAAGACCTCCATTGTTTGTCTGGCTTTCTGAAGCTTGTCACGGCTGGCGATGGTACTGGGCTTATAGCCGTAGTGAAGGATTGCCACGTCCGGTAGATTAATGACCTGCCACTGCGGTTCCCGTTGCAGCAGTTTAGCCACGCTGTCATCCACCATTGCGTGATAGGGACGGCTGAAATAAACCTCTGGATGGCGGCGAAACAAGCGAGACACCAGCGAATAAGGCGACTGAGCTGCTCCAATTTCTTGCCGAATCAGGTTTATGACGATCGCCTGGGGCTGCTGCATTGCCTGCCGAAGCGAGGAGATAATCTGCGAGTTGAGGGCTTCGTCGGCATCGAGAACAAGGACCCAATCGCCCGTGATGTATTTTAGGGATTCATTGCGGGCAGCGGCAAAAGAATTATTCCAGGGAAAGTGATGCACCTCTGCGCCAAAGGATTGGGCGATCGTCACTGTTTCATCGGTTGATCCCGTATCTAGAATCACGATCTGATCGACCATGCCCTGCACACTCTCCAGGCAGCGTGGCAGATTGGCGGCTTCGTTTTTAACGATCGCACAAAAAGAAAGCGTCATGGTGCAAGGCGTGCTTTTTTCGCCCGATTTGATTCATACCAGTCTGCAATGCTGGGAACCCAATCCTGAAACTGCGTCCAGATCAGTTCGCAAAGCTGCTGTGCCTCTAGCTGAGCGTCGGCTTTCCAGCGCAGATCGAGCAGGTGCATCAGCGATCGAACGTTGGCAGACATCACCCAATGCTGCCGCACATCAAAAGGAATGAGTCCTCTTGCATGTTCCTCAGAAAAACCCTGCTCCATTCGCTGCTGATATCGCTTGCAGCCCTCCAGACACCAGCTCAGATCTTCCTGTCGTAGTTCTTCGGTGTAGTCGTAGCGTTTACCCTGACGATCCGTATAAGAGCCGATCGGACGCAGATAAAACACTTCTTCAACGTCTCGCTTGCCTTGCACCACGTCAGTAATTCGGGCTCCAGTGTACCGAAACGATTGAACATCAAACGAAATTCCAACGCGATGCGTTCTGATTTGCTGCATCGTCGAGTGGGGAAAATAGCCGCAGTTCAGCACGATCTGAGGATGTTCGAGCGGTCCGAAGTGTCCCCGGTTGCCTGCTAGCAGGTTGCGAACCACCAATTCGCCCGCCTTGACTTCATCGGGAAATTGATCGCGCTCCTCCCAGACAAATGCCTCCGCATAATCCTGGTGCATCGCAGCATAAATCACCTGCTGGGCGTTTGCCGTGCGCGAGAGAGCTTCAACGGTAAAGTAGCGATCCATAGCTTAATTTCAAAGAGCAGAAAGGGAGCGGAAACATGACAGGCTTCTTAGAATAACCGCATCTCCGAGCCTTATGATCCTGGATTTTTGAATCGTTTCAAATCTGGGATAAATGGGAGATAGAGATAGGGCTTTGTCTCGCTCTAGAATGACGGCAATGCCGAAATACAAGCGTTATCCCTGATCCATCTACTCTTCTACTTCCCATTGCTCACGTCCCGACTGATAACCTAAGCTTAACTTATCAATAAGCATAAATACTTAAATTAAATCAATGTCTAGAGCAATCGATCGCCCTATTCCCTGACCATTACCCGATAGAATGGAGGGCAATAGGCATTAATTTTTCTTACAGCTCTTTAATTGATTATTTATAGGATCTGTTCATATCTCCTGTTTACCTTTACCCTAAAATCCGCTGCCCGTGAAGTTCTCCATATACCACACGCCCGAACTGACCCCGATCGCCCAAATTCCTGATTGTGCAATTGCGGTTGATGTGCTTCGCGCAACGTCAACTATTGCAACCGCTCTCGCTGCAGGCGCAGAAGGAGTTCAGGTGTTTAGCAGCATGGAAGAGCTGATGCACGTGAGCGAACAGTGGCTTCCTGACAAGCGGCTGCGCGCAGGGGAACGGGGTGGCGCAAAAGTAGAAGGCTGTGATTTGGGAAACTCCCCGCTGGACTGTACTCCCGAACTGGTTTCCGGCAAACGCCTCTTTATCAGCACCACGAATGGAACTCGCTGCCTGGAACGGCTTCAGGATGCCGAAACGGTGTTAACGGCTGCGCTGATTAACCGGCATGCGGTGGTGAATTATTTGCTCAAGCACCGTCCTGAAACCGTGTGGATCGTTGGCTCTGGCTGGGAAGGCAGTTTCTCCCTGGAAGATACCGTTTGTGCAGGGGCGATCGTGCATCAGATCAGCCAACAGCTTGAAGGAGAACATTCCCTGCCGGAAATTGCCGGAAATGATGAAGTCTTTGGGGCGGTCGCGCTCTATAGCCAGTGGCAAAACAATCTGCTGGGACTGTTGCACCAGGCAACCCACGGCAAGCGACTGCTGCGGCTCGACTGTCTAGACGATCTGAAATACTGCGCCCAAACCGATGTGCTGGATTCGCTGCCGATTCAAAAACAGCCTGGGGTGTTAATTCGCAACGTCGAGGGTTAGCTGGCGAAGCGCTAATCTGGCGTAAGTTGGGCACAAGCATTGAGCACAAATATTGGGCACAAACAAAGCAGGCAGCCTGAATCGATCGCAACCCCCTCCGACCCCTGCTGCTTCACCTGCAAGAAAGGCTCCGGGATGAGTCATGTTTTAAGCTGCCGCTTAGCCAAAAATAGCGATCGGTTTTTCCTCAATCATTTTCATCAGTCAAAAGAAGTACGCAGAAAGTAACAGTTCATTGCAAACACTTATGTGAGAAATCGCATTATGTTACGTTCAATAGCATTGACTTTTGCAACGCAGTTCTTGAGAGGAGAGCATTTTGGCTGTGAATTTCAAGTCGGTATCTAACCCTTCAACCCGTGAAGACTTCAGCGAATACGTTGCACATCTCCAGCTTCACATGGCATTACAGGCGCGGAATCTGGTTCCAACCCTGGGCAAAATGACGGATAGTCGTGGGCAATTGCTTCACGAAACGCAAGCCGAATTTGAGAAGTTTGTTTCGCGTCAGCCATTTAGTTAAACGACCTAATCTTATAAAATCAGCTTAAGTTCAACCTTGAAGTCAGAGTATTTGCTCTGGCTTTTTTGTATTTCTGGGGCTACTCCTTCACCTGACTTCCATGACCTCGCGGATCATCATTTTGAGCTTTAGGGGCAGTGGGAGACTCCACTTCGGAGATGCGTCCTCTCGACTGAAGATAGGGAAGCGGTGAACCTGTTGCTAAGGCTTCGAGGTTAGCTGCCATCACTGTATGCGGCTGTTCTCCGATCGTACTGGCGATCGATTCTCCCTGCGGGTCAAGAAAAACAAAGTGGGGAATGCCATCAACCCGATAGGAGAGCATTTCAGGCAGCCATTTTGTGTTGTCTACGTTGAGCATGACGAAATTCACTCGATCGCCAAACTCATCTTTAAGATCGCTCATGTCTTTTGCCATTGCCTGACAGGAGGTACACCAGTCCGCATAAAACTCAATCAGCGTCGGCTGTTCGTTTTTGAGGGCGACATCCAGCGGCGTTGCGGTTTCTGCCATTGCCGCCAGGGTTCCGGTATTGCTGCCAAAGCGCACGCCCAGAAAAATCGAGAGGCTAAGGACTATCGCAACCAGCAGGATAATCAAATTCCGAATTCGGGCTGCCGGATTAGACTGGGGAGTAGGACTAGAAGGCGTTGCAGTCATGGCAAGAAAACGTTGAACGCGAGACAGAACAAGAAAAAGCTAAGAGCAAGAGTGAACGCTCACTTTCTTTAGCGTAGCGAATTTTCGATCAGGCGTGAAAGCGGGGCTGTAGGCGATTGCCGTTCTTAGTAGGTTTCTAGCAGGAGAATTTCAAAAATGAAAAAACGAGTTACGCTCACCTTTCCGAAGCGATCGGTGCACATGCCTGTCACTTATCGATTGGCAAAGGATTTTAACGTTGCGGCAAATATTATTCGGGCACAGGTCACGCCGAATCAGATTGGGACGCTGGTTGTAGAGTTATCCGGTGATATCGACCAGTTGGATGCAGCGATCGACTGGATGCGGGCACAGGATATCGGCATTTCCCTTGCCAGCCGCGAAATTTTGATCGATGAAGATTTGTGCGTTCACTGCGGCTTATGCACGGGTGTTTGTCCTACAGAGGCACTGAGCCTCGATCGCCAGAGTTTTAAGCTAACGTTTACGCGATCGAAATGCGTCGTGTGCGAACAGTGCATTCCGACCTGTCCGGTACAGGCAATTTCAACGAATTTATAGCAATCTAGTTTGTTAGTCTTCCTGCATTTGTCCGTGCAGCAGTGTCAAATCCTTCACAAGTTTCATCAGGCGATTTTCGAGCGATTGCTTTTTGCCCAGCAGCGTTCGCAGTTTTTGATAGCGAGCGATCGCCAAACTCACGTAGGCAACTTGCTGCGGTGGACAGGGGCGCGACCAGAGCTGACCGTCGGCATCAAGTCCACACAGGCGGTAGCCGCTGCGAGGCTGATTGTCGGTAAAGGGTGGCTGGGGCATGCTGCAAATCGCATCTACATATTCTTTAAGATGTTCGATTTCGGCATGACGCAGCGTAGTTGCGCCAATGGGCTGCATCGTCTGATAAGCTTCAGGGGGCTGTGCTTCGAGCCAGCCATCCACGATCGGACCTTCAGCATAAAGGGCATGAATCTGCTGCGAAACCTGCTCTAATTCGCTCTGCCACTGCTGCACGATCGCCTCAATTTCCTGCAATAAGCCGATCGATAAATGCGGATTTGTCGCATGACGCTGGGAGCTAACTTGAGGCAACTTTGATTTCGGCAGCGGCGTAGAGGGACTGTTTTCTCGAATCGGAAAAGGCTGCACAGACCGGGCAGCAGGGAAGGTCGCTGGAGGGCGGGAAAGCTCAGTATCGGCTGGCAGATTTGCCGAATCCAGATGATCCAGCGTTGCCTCAATCCGCTTCAGTTCGTGCTTGTCAGGTTTCATACTGCCAGCCTCAGCAGGATCAGAGAATGTGGAGAGAATAACAAAACGACCTGCACGACCCCGATTTATCGCTTATTGTAGCTAGCTTATTTTAGCGATTTTTGCGATTACCCCACTATAGAAACCTATGCCCTCCTCTGCCAACTCCTCCAGACAGATAGTTTTAGTGACGGGTCCAGCCCGATCGGGCAAGAGCGAATGGGCAGAAGCCCTGGCAGCACGTTCGGGGCGATCGGTGATTTACCTTGCAACGGCTCAGCTCAATCCCGAAGATGCTGAATGGCAGGCGCGAATTGAGCGTCATCAGCAACGCCGTCCTCCTGCCTGGAAAACCCTGTCCGTGCCGATCGGCCTGGCAGCGGCGATCGAAAGCGCAAATCAAGAATGCCTGCTGATCGATTCCCTTGGAACCTGGCTTGCCAACCTGCTGGAGCAAAACGAAGACACCTGGCAGCAAACGATCGCCCAGGTGTTAAACGCACTGCACCACACCCAAACTCACATTATTTTTGTAGCGGAGGAAACGGGCTGGGGCATTGTGCCTGCTTATCCGATCGGGCGACTGTTTCGCGATCGACTGGGCGATCTCACTCGAAGAATTGGCACGATCGCAGACACTGTTTATCTAGCAACAGGCGGCTATGTGCTGAACCTGAGCGAGCTGGGGCAGTCGATCGATCGAGAACTGAATGCTGAGCGGTAATGGTAGCTCAATAGAACGTCTCCTGTTGAAATCGCCTCTAACCGCAAATGACTAATACTTCCTCTGGCAAAGCTTAATCTTTCCTGCGGATTACAGCGCACTTAAACGATCGTAGAATCACTAAGATCAAAGATAATTATCTGCTAATCAAGCAACGTGAGTTGTCATCCCCAAAATGCAATTTAGTGCAATTGGATTTAGTGCGGTCGGTCAAGGCGAATCGCAATGAGAAATCAAACCAAGGTGGGAGCAATTCGGCGTCGGCGTGATAGAGGAGGGCAACGATTCGGGCAACGGCTCAGCCCATGATGACTTGCAACTGATTGCAATTCCCTGCTAAGAGTTTCCTTCACCGCATTTTCCTATGGCATCACTTGAACAGGTCAAACAATATCTTGCCTACTGGTTTCAGCTTGGCAAGCCGCTGATTGTGAACGGCAAAACGAGTGACGGACGCTCGAAGGTTCTGCCCCAAGCGGTGATCCAGGGTGATCGATACAGTCCTGAGTTTGAGGCTTGCTGGCAGCACATCACAAGCGGAGCCTGGAAATCGAGCTATCTGGAAGGAACCATTCAAACGATCGAAGAACTGCTGTCGTCGCAGTGGGATATTTCGAGTTGTGCCCGATGCGCGATGCCTGTGCCGATGCTGGGTTTAGGGGTTCAGACGAGCGGCGAGTGTCCCTGTTCTGATCTTCCCGACTGGCCCAATACCGAATTGCCCCAACCGCGTGATCCGATTAACTCGCGCCGCCAGCTAACCAATATTCGCGATCGGCTGTCCCAGATTTAGGGGTTTGAACCTTTTTCCAGACCTATTGGGCATTGCTGAATCCGGGATATGAAGGGTGCAAATTTAGCTTCTGTATCGCCCCCTAAATCCCCCAATGCTGGGGGACTTTGAATTCTGGTTCCCCCCCAAGTTGGGGGCTAGAGGGGGTCATACTCCGATTCAGCAACACCACCTATTGTTTTCCAGACCTATCGTTCTCGAAATAATCGCCCGTTGCGAATTTGCACGACCGGATGATGCGATGCCCGTACGAGCTGCTCATCGTGAGTTGTGATGATTACAGTGATGCCCACCGCATTCAGCTTTTGCAGAATTTTGACTACCTGCCAGGAGTTGTCTGGGTCGAGGTTTCCGGTGGGCTCATCGGCTAAGAGAATGGGGGGCGTACTGACGATCGCACGGGCAATGCTGACGCGCTGCTGTTCGCCGCCGGAAAGCTGATCGGGAAAACAGTTTGCTTTATCCTGCAAGCCCACCATGCGAAGGGTTGGCAAAAGCCGTCGATGAATTTCTTTGCGCGTAAAGCCCTGCGCCCACAGCACAAAAGCAACATTCTCAGAAACCGTGCGACGCGGAATAAGCTTGTAGTCTTGAAATACTACGCCGACCTGCCGCCGTAGCTTAGAAAGTTCGTTGCCACGAAGCTGGGCGATCGACTGATCGTTGACAATGACTTCGCCCTGGGTTGGACGTTCTTCGCCGTAGAGCAGCTTTAGCAGCGTTGATTTTCCTGAACCGGATGGACCCGTGACAAACAGAAAATCGCCCCTCCGCACTTGCAAATGCACGTCGAGCAGCGCAGCACAGCCATTGCTGTAGATTTTGCTAACCTGGTGCAGTTCGACGATCGGTTCTGCGGACTGAGGCGATTGATCAGAGCCAGATAAATCAGGATGAGCCTGAGCAAACCGGGGGGGAACGGTTTGAGCCTTCTCGGATGCGGCAGATCCAAAATTCTGCTGAGCAGTTTGCGGCGAATGGGGTTGGGTAGTCCCTGAGGGCATAGCGTCGTCACTGGGAAAGGGGCAATTGGGGAAGTTTAGGCAGCCTGAAAACTGCCACTGCACACCCACAAACCGAAGGAAATTGTAATCGGTCTGATGGAATTCGTCACGCAATCGATCGAGGCAACCAATAAAGCTTAATAAAAATCTCAAAGCTCCCAGCCTGGGAGAATGAGAGGGCAAGTGGGGAACTAAAGCGGAAAATCGGCAGTTCCGATCGCTTCGCAGTTCCTCAAAGCGGGAGCCATTTGCCCCTCTCAAACACTGCCTTAGACCCTAGCGGCGAACTTTCCCTGCAAATCCGGCAGCTTTGAACTGTTCAAGCTGAAGCGGGGTCGGTTGGTTTGCCGGAATCGAGATGCGAAGCTCAAAATCGCTCACTCCGGGCGGCACTTCTTCGATCGACCCCAACCGAGTCCGATTTTCCATTACCGAATTGCCGTTGGCATCGTAGATTCGTCCAAAAATATCAGCGTTGAGTACGGGCTTGCCCGATGAGTTGTTAGCTTTGCCCGTGACGATAAAGCACTTTGCCCGCATACTCGTGCCGCCAGAGGTAATAGCCCCTTCGGACAGTTCCGCCGGACATTCGTGATAAGTAACATCGCTCAGCGAAATTTGAGTGACTGCGGCTGCGATCGGGGCGAAGGAGGCAGAGCCAAACCATAAGCCGCAAGCTAGGGTGACAGTTACGAGCGCTGCAAAGGAAAGATGCAAAAACTGTTGAAAAAAGTGGGTTCGATAATTTGCAGGGTGAGGAGTGTTCATAGATCTTGTATCAGCCGCCAAATGGAAGGAATCCAACCCCAGATTATCGCGAAATGCCTGACCTACAATAGAGCTAGAGGAGCCTATTTGAAGGAAGGTGAGGCGTATGCAGCTCAAGCGAATTGGTCACGTTGCCATTTGTGTTCAAGATATCGATCGCGCCGCGCAGTTTTACCAGGCTTTAGGAATGAACCTGGTTTGGAAAGATGCAGACTGGGCATATCTCAAAGCGGGGGAAGACGGGCTGGCATTGCTGAGTCCGAGCTATAAGCACGCGGGTGCGCACTTTGGCTTTATTTTCCACGATCGGGCTGAAGTTCAATCGGCTTACGAGAAGCTGAAGGCAGAAGGCGTCCATCTCACGGAAATTCACGACCATCGGGACGGCACTGCTTCCTTTTACGGACGCGACCCGGAGGGAAACTGGTTTGAGTATCTGTATGAACCCGTTGCGGTGGCAAGTGCAGTGTAGCTGAGGAGAACGGCGTTGCTGAATTGAAGAATGCGGGGCTAGGTTTGACCTTGCTGGGCAGCCTCCTTATTCCCCATTAGCCCGGAACTTTGAGCGTTGGAAGTTTCTCAGGAAGGGGCACAGTTATCCGGTGATGTTGTTGTTCCCTGATGAGGCTGTTTCATAATTCTGCTATCGGGTGATTCTACAACACTCGGCAAGCCCGCCGTTTAAGTTCTCGTTCTGCTGCGTCTCAGGAGGCGATCGACCAACTGATTCACTTCTGGCAAGCGCATCTGGACGGCAAACAGTCCAAACACAACCAATCCGGCAAGTCCGGCAAGGCAGACCTGGAGCAGCAGCACCCCAAAGCTATCTGTTCCCAGCACCTGCTCTAAGCCGTAGCGTGTGCCCCAGGCGGCAAATCCGGCAATCACGCTGCCGATCGCGAGTCCGACAAAGGGCTGACTCCACTGGGCGATTGGCAATCCATTCAGACGGCGATTTAGCACAACTATCATTGCCACCGTAGAAATTAGATTCACGCCCACCGTTGCCAGGATGATGCCAGGTGCGCCAAACGGTTTCACCAGCAGAAAGTCCAAAACTGCATTAATGACAATATTCACGATGCTAATGCGAAACGGCGTGTCGGCATCTTCGAGCGCATAAAACACCCGCACCAGCACATCGCGCCCCAGATACACAAACATCCCCACGGCGTAGGCAATCAGCACGGTGGCAGTCAGCCGAGCATCTTCTTCTTTGAAGGCAAATCGCTCATAAATGACGCGACAGATGGGGACGGCGAGGGCGATCGTCAGCGCGCTCAGGGGCAGCATTGTAATCGCGGTCATCAGAAGTCCCTGGCGAATTCGGTCCTTCAGTTCGTCCCAGTGTTCAGGAGCCGCCAGCCGTGAAAATACAGGCAGCAGCGGAACCAGAATTACGTTTGACAACACGCCGATCGGGGTTTGAATCAGCAAGCCTGCATAGCCCATTGCTGACACTGCCGCCGCCGCATTCGGGATAAACGAGGCGAAAAATAGATCCGTCCAGACGTTGATTTGCAGCATTCCCGACGAAAAAGTTGCCGGACCCATGATGCGAATTACTTCCTGCACTTCGGGACGCTGAAACTCAAACCGTAGCCGAAATCCGCCCAAGCCCGATCGCCACTGCGCCGGAAGCTGAATCAGCCACTGCAAAACAGCTCCTGCCAGCGTAGACCAAGCCAGCACTGCCCCGCCGATCGCCGCGTATTCGGGCTGGGTCATGCGCTCGCCGAGTGTTAAAGCTAATCCGATTAATCCAATTAGCACGGTGACGCTGGAAAACAGAGGACTCACCGAGGGCAGCCAGTATTGATCGGCAGCATTTAGCACACCGAAGCCAATCCCGATCAGCCCGGCAAGAACCGCCATCGGAGCCATAATGCGAAACTGCTCGATCGCGATCGCCCTGGTTTGCTCCAGAGTGGCGTAGGTTGCCACAGAAATGCCCTGTGCCTGTGCTTCTGCCGCTGAAATGTAGAGTCCGGGTGCGACCAGGCGCATCATCGGTTCGGCAAACACAATTAAGGCGATCGTCACGATCAGCAGCACTCCGACCACCAGCGTGGTAATGGTTTCGATGATCGGCGCGACTTCTTCCTGCTTGCGCTTTGCCAAAACGCTGACCATCGCGCTGTGAAACGGACCATTGATACCGCCCAGCAAAATCAGCAAAAACCCCGGAATCACGTAGGCAAAGTTGTATGCGCCGTAGGCTGGACCGACCCCAAAGGCTGCGGCAATTCCCTGCTGGCGAACCAGTCCAAAGATTTTGCTGAGCAGCGTTGCCACTGCCACAATTCCGGCAATGGTCATCAGCGATCGGGTTTTCTTTGGGTCAGCCGTTTTCTTTGCGTCGGGCACGGTGTCGATCGGCAAAAACATCGATCTCACTTAAGCACAAATTCAGCCCTGATTCTCGAATCAGCCCGACAAAAAACAAGGGGCAAAAAGCCCCCTGTCTAAACTGCTCAGTTTTGCTTAAATCGCTCGTGAGGCTGACAAGCTGCGAAAAGCCTTACTCCTCATCGAGCAGCTCATCGCCGTCGTCATCACTTTCGTCCGGTAAACCCACCGAGTTCGCGGAAACCACTGCGCCCTTATCCAGCTTTTCGCGCACCAGCTTTTCGACTTCCTGAGCAAATTCCGGCTTTTCTTCCAGGTATTTGATCGCGTTGTCGCGTCCCTGGCTAATGTTTTCGCCGTTGTAGCTGTACCATGCGCCGCGCCGCACCAAAACGCTGGTTTCCTCTGCCATATCAACCAGACAGCCCATCGTCGAGATGCCCTTACCAAAGATGATGTCAAACTCAGCGATGCGGAAGGGAGGTGCAACTTTGTTTTTAGCGACTTTGACTTTGGCGCGAATGCCAAACTCCTCAGTGCCCTTCTTCAGGGTTTGCACCCGGCGAATGTCGAGGCGAACCGAAGCATAAAACTTGAGCGCGTTACCGCCCGTGGTTGTTTCCGGGTTGCCGTAGGAAATGCCAATTTTTTGGCGGAGCTGGTTGAGGAAGACGACGCTACAGCCTGTTTTACCGATGTTGCCCGTAATCTTCCGCAGTGCCTGGCTCATCAGACGGGCCTGCAAGCCGACGTGAGCATCGCCCATTTCGCCTTCAATTTCTGCGCGAGGAACCAGGGCTGCGACCGAGTCCACCACGACGACATCAACGGCATTCGATCGCACCAACTGATCGACAATTTCCAGCGCGGCTTCACCCGTATCGGGCTGAGATACCAGCAGGTTTTCGATATCGACGCCTAACGCTGCGGAATAGGCAGGGTCAAGGGCATGTTCTGCATCCACGTATGCCGCCACACCGCCCCGCTTTTGAACTTCGGCGACCGCATGAAGGGCAAGCGTTGTTTTACCTGAACTCTCTGGACCGTAAACCTCAATAATTCTGCCTTTAGGAAACCCGCCGCCCAGTGCCAGATCGAGGGTGAGTGCGCCGCTTGGAATGGTTTCAATTTTCATCCGGGTTGCGTCGCCCAGCCGCATAATCGTGCCTTTGCCAAAGGTGCGATCGATCTGAGTGAGTACCAGATTCAGGGCTTTTTCCCGTCCTGGGTCGCGTCCATTAGTTTCCCGACTGGTTGTGTCGCGTCCGTTCGTCTCGCGTCCGTTTGTGTCGTTACTCGTCGCTTTAGCCATTCGCACCTCAAAACAAGAGTGTATGTAATTCAGTGGTGTAATTCAGGAATGCAATCAATGAAATGCAATCAACGAATGGAATTCCTGACTGGGCTTCAGAGGTTCTGCATCCCAGAGAACTGTCTGATTCAACCGACTTTCGTTACCTTAGAAAGAAGTCCTGCTACTCCTACTTATATTTTAGTCCTTTTTTCTTCGACCATACAAACGTACTAAATAAAATAAGATTTAACCAGAGGTCCAACGCTTGATTCCTCCGCTAAGGTTAGATTTAGTTCTTTTCCTGATGCGATACTGCCCTTTTGCCTTTCCTGCTTCCCTTCTGATGATTGTTGATTAACCTGACTGATTGCCCTGAGTTCGATCGCCCATGACCTCTAATCTGCCCAACCTGCTGATTCCAGATACAGCTCTGTCGGTGACAGGGTTGACGGACTATATTCAGGCATTGTTGGAGCAAGATCATCAGCTTCGGCAAGTGTGGGTTACGGGCGAGGTATCGAGTGCTTCCCGCTATCGAAGTGGCTTGTTTTTCACACTGCAAGACCCGGACGCGCAGGCAGCGATCAACTGTGTGGTGTGGAGCAGTCAGCTCAATCGACTGGCAACCGTGCCCGTTCCGGGCGATCAGCTTATTTTGCTGGGGCGAGTTCATGTGCATCCTCAGCGCGGGACTTATCAACTCATTATCTGGCAAGCACTTCCGGCGGGCGAGGGTTTGCGGGCACTGCGCTATCGTCAGCTTCGCAATCGGCTGGAGTCTGAGGGGCTGTTCGACCCCGATCGCAAACGTCCTTTACCGCTTTATCCGCAGACGATCGCTGTCGTCACTTCCCCGCAAGCTGCTGCCTGGGGGGACATTCAGCGCACGCTAAAGCGCCGTTATCCGGGAATGCACGTTTTGTTTTCTCCGGCACTGGTGCAGGGCGATCAGGCTCCTGAGGCGATCGTGCGGGCAATTGAGCGCGTTGAGGCAGACGGACGGGCAGAAGTGCTGATCCTATCGCGGGGCGGCGGCGCAACCGAGGACATGGCTTGCTTTAACGATGAGCGGGTTGTGCGGGCAGTGGCAATGTGTCGCATTCCGGTTGTGGCTGGAATTGGGCATCAGCGGGATGAGTCGCTGGCGGATCTGGTTGCCGATATTTATGCCCATACACCCACCGCTGCCGCGGAGCAGGCAGTTCCCTTATTAGCCGATCTGTTTGCCGAACATCAGCAGCGCGTTCTTGCGCTTAGTCAGGCGGTGGGTACTTCTGTGGATGGGGCAGTGGAGCAGCTCGATCGACTCAAGGGGCGGCTGCGGCGGCTTCATCTCGATCGCCTGATTCGCGAACAGGTGCAGTTCAATGGCTGGCGGCAACAGCGGCTCACGCAGAGCATGAATCAGCAGCTTCAGGCTGCCCAGCAACACTGCGAACTTCTGCATCAAAAACTGAGTGCCCTCGACCCCAGTGCCGTTTTGAAGCGCGGCTATGCCATGATTCGGCAGGAGAACGGAGAAGATGTGCGATCGGCTCAGCAGCTTCAGCCCGGACAGCCGCTCACCCTTCAGCTTGCCCAGGGACAGGTAAAAGCGATCGTGACCGAAGTAATGCCTGCCCCCACAGATTTAACCCATCCAAATTCAACGGCTCCAGACTTAAACCCCCATCTCAGCCCTAAATCCCAGCAATGAACGAACCAGACTTTTTGCCCGCTTCGATGCCTGCTCAGCGTACCCGTCCCGGTGGCGACTCGCTCTTTCCACCCGACTGGAGCTATGAGCAAACCGTTTCTCAGATCGAAGGCATTATCGATCGCATCGAGCAGGGTGAGCTGGAGCTTGCCGAAGTTTTCGATCAGTTTGCGACGGCAGTCGAGCAACTGCGCCAGTGCGAAACGTTTCTTAATCGGCAGCAGCAGCAGGTAGATTTGCTGATCGAGACACTGCTGGATGAGGCAGAGCCTTTTTAATCCAATCTCACGTTTTAATTCAGCCTCAGACTTTTAATCCAAGCTCATAATCCAATCTCATACAGACGTCTTATACAAAACGGCTTGCACTTAATCGATCGACTTGTGTATTTGCCACGACTGCCAGCACGTCTGCACCAGCGCGGAGAACGGCATCGGCTCCCTGCTGCTGAATGCCCAAGCTGCGGAATTCCAGATTGCTCGGCAGTTGAATTTGATCCTGTCCGGGCTGGAAATCCTGAATTACCGTAACCCCATTGCCGCGCTGAAGACTGAAGATATCGCGGTTGGCGCCACCGACCAGGACATTATTACCGCCATCGCCTGAGAGCCGATCGCTTCCAAGTCCACCAGAGAGCTGATCATCGCCCCTGCCGCCCAGCAGGGTATCTGCCCCGCCCCTGCCCTGCATCACGTCATTCCCGCGATCGCCTACCAAAATTTCACTGCGATTTGCGCCGATAAGCACGTCGTTTGCTGCACTACCTGCGATCGGGATCTGGCGACGGTTGGTTCTGCCTGTACTGCCGCCGTTTCCACCCAAAGCGCCAGGGGCAAAAAGCTGATTAATATTGCCGCGAAAGTTGCTTAGATCGATCAAGCCAGAGAGGTCAATCCCGGTTCCGCTGCCGAAATTGCCGCCAAAACTGCCGCTCCCGAAACTGCCACCAAAACTGCCGCCGCCTCGATTGGAAGTGCCGCCTAAGTTAGAGCTGCCAAAGCTTGAATTTCTAAAGGTATTGCCTGCGCTATTGCCCGTTGAATTCCCGAAACCCGCATTCCCTGAACGTCCGATCGAATTGCCTAGCCCAGCGTTCGCTAAGCTGCCCGTCGAGAAGAAGTTCGTCTGCGGCTGCGCGGTAAAACCCGACCTGTTATTTGTCAGGTTATTGGTCAAATTATTCGTTAGGGTATCACCAGAAGCACTGTTGCCGCTCGTTCCCGTCGTGTTAACCCGGTTTGAGTTAACCACCGTTTCACCCGTTGTGTTATTGAAGTTGGAACTGTTAGAAAGTGGGTCGTTAAACGTGCTGATACTGCTGGAATCAAACTGAGTTGAGCCAGAGGTCAGTCTGCCCGTCGTGTTGTTAGAGAAGCTGCTAAACCCCGTTGAAGAACCCGAAGAAAATGATGTAACCATCGCGTTAACAGGTTACCCACCTGGACGACTAAGCAAATTGACTACTGAGCCAATGACTGAGCAAATTGCGAATGCAAAGCCTCGTCCTGGGTTAAGCCAACTCGCTCATTCAAGACTACCGTTATGGTAGCAATCGCCCCTCTTTCCTGCGCTCCATCTTCAGAAGCAACTGCCCATCCTCTAGCGAAGGATTGTTTGCTGCTGGTCGGTTTGCCGCTGGTTTATTTGCAGAGTTTCCTAAACGCTAATCTCGATCGCAAAACTGCGGAGCATTCCCGTATCTCGTGCGGCTTTGTCAGTGACTTCGAGTGTCCAGGTTCCCTGCGGAGCCAGGTTGAGCAGCGGTTCCAGCGCAGGAACATTTGCCGGATCGAAGGTTCTTTGCAGATTATCGGTATCGTCCTCAGCGCGATCGTGCAGAATGATGGGCTGCTGACTGAGCGATTCCGGTGGATACAGTATCACGACCAGATCGCCAATGTAAGAATGCTCAAGGTCGATCGTCACTTGGATCGATTGCATTGGCTCAATGCTGCCCACGGCGAGCAGTAATCGGGCAGTTTCAAAGTCGCGAATGGGGACATCCTGCACAACCCGATAAAGTTGCTTTAGGGTATCGCTGCTCGGCAGGGCGAGTTCAACCGCTTTTCGGGCATTCACCCGACCATAGCCATAAAACGGGCTGCGTCCGGTGGCATCGTACTGTCCACCTTCCGGATCGATCGGGTCGCAGGACTGCCGCAAAATGTCGCGCACCTGATCCCACCTCAAATCAGGATTTCTTGCCAAAATCAGCGCCACCACCCCAGCCACACCCGGAGTCGAACTCGACGTGCCGCCAAAGGCATTCGTATAGTTACCCACGCGATCGCCGCGCACAGCGTCACCCGGATTGTAGCCTACTGCTCCAGAACGATCGGTCGTCCAGATGCCGGGTGTGAGCGAAGGTTGACCGTCATTGCTGGGAAAGGCACACCAGACTGCTTTGCCATAGTCGCTGTACAGGCTTCGCACGCCAACATCGTTAGAGGCAGCCACGGCGATCACTTTTGAATAGCTGGCGTAGCCGTCGTTATCAACGCTTTCGTTTCCGTTTCCGGCAGCAAACAGCACCACACAGCCTTTGCCATTGCGTCCTTGCGTTACGGCATAGTCGATCGCCAGTCGGGTCGAATCTGCGAGGGGAACCACCTGCTGATGCAGCGGATCGTTTGGATCCCACCATGCGCCGTCGGGCGGACCCCAGCTACAGGAAATCACATCTGCGCCATTTTGCGCTGCCCAAACAAAGGCATCGGCTTCTGCCTGCGATCGAAGTCCCGATGCCAGCCGAATCGGAATCAGCTTTGCTTGTGGAGCCACACCCGACGCGCCAAAATTGCCGTTTGCACAGGCAACGCCCGCACAGGCAGTTCCGTGGTCTTCGCCCTGTCCGGGACGCGGATCGTCGGTCTGGCGAGTGACATCTCTGGGCGCGACGATTTTACCAGACGACCGAAATTCTTCATGGTCGATATCGACCCCATCGTCAATCACTGCAATGATCGTGCCTGCGCCCCGGCTCAGTTCCCAGGCAGATTCGACATTCGCACTGGCATTAATTTCGCGTCCGTCGATCGTTGTCGTTGCCAAATGCCACTGGTATGGAAAGACCTGCCTTGTCCGCGTGTCGCTGATCAGTTCTGGGTGACAAAGTTCGACGATCGATTCTTGCAGCAGCCTTTCTGCCAGATCAAAAACTGCCAAGCCTGTTCCCTGAGTCGCCGCCACAAAATAGGCATTGTGGGCGTAGGTTAGGGGTCGTTTTATGCTTAACCCATAGCGAACCAGCAACGCTTCGCACGCCTCCGGCGACTGATCTTTGAAAAACTTAATGAATAAATTCTCGCTGTAGAGTACGGGCTGCATTGACGCAGGATTGATCAGCACCCGTCCGGCAAATTCCAGTTCGGATTCAGTGCTCAGCATTTCGCGGGCAGCATCGCACAAAGACGTATCCGACTGCGGAGCCTTGGTTTTCAGCACTTCGACCCCGGCCTGGCGAAAGCGCATCGTCAGCTCAAAGTTTTGGTTCAACATCTGGTATGCCTGCTGCGAGAGCGGGGCAACCTCAAACGATCGCCGACTCATCATGGCTGCCCGGTTGATTGTGCGAACGGCTAAATGCTCCTGGCTGATAGCGAACTCGTAGCGCTGCCCGTTTTTGCCCCCATACTGAACCCGAACCATTGCAATCTTCCTTTGTTGTGGATAACCAAATGCGTATTACTTCCTTCGAGTTATAGCCCTGGCTGACAATGGATTGGGTCAGCCTTGCTGAAATTTAACATCGCCATGCGATTGTCTCGTGCGATCAATCTATCGCTCAACCGATCGGGACAGAGTGCAGGGAGTAACCCCCTCAATTCCCTGCTCTGCCAAACCCAGCCATAAAGATAACCTTACCGAAAGATGATTCTGGCTAAGGTTGCGGTAGGGTGAAATGAAATAGCCGGTTTTTGATCCATCCTTCCTTCATCGTTGATCATTTTGATAAAAGCGGGTGCAGCGTGAGTGTTCAGAGCAACCCATTTGAGCAGTTTCCAGCGCGAGTTGAAATTCAGGAATCGACTACCCCGCAGGGAGAACGGCAGAGCCTCGCCTATGTGCGGCAGTCTAACTATTTCGCCGTGCATTTTCAGCAGTCGTTCCAGTCTTTGCTGCCCGTTTCTCGCATCGCCTCCGAAGCCGTCCTCACGCTGGAAGAACGCATCGCCATCTTTCGCGGCAGCCCCGACACCCATCGATCGACCGCTGCGCAACCAGCAGCCATCAGTGCCGTTTATGCCTTAGAACCGGGCGGATCGATCGCTGTGCCCACCGGACAGGTCTTTTTGCGCCTCGTCGATGGCGTTCCGATCGAAACTCACCAAACCCTCATCCAGCAAGCGGGCTATCAAGTCAGCCAAATCCTTGTTTATGCCCCCAATGCCGCCTGGCTACGCCCCCAATCCGGTGAAATTGCCGATGCCCTGCGCCTTTTGCCCCGACTGGAAGCGATCGATTCGGTGGAGGTGGTGGAGCCGCAGATGGTGATGGGGCGATCGAAGCGAGAATTGGAGGGGTAGAGGGACTCATCCACTCATCCAATCCACCCTCACGCATCTACCCTCACGCCACTGGCAACGTAAACCAAAACAACGTCCCCTGCCCCGGCTCACTCTCGACCCCGATCGCCCCGCCATGCGCTTCAATAATCTGGTGGCAAAGATAGAGTCCGAGTCCGAGTCCGACGGATTTGGGTTTTTTGCTGCCGCGATAGTAGGGGTCAAAGAGGCGATCGCGCTGTTCGGATTTGATGCCGATGCCGTTGTCGCTTACGGTGCAGAAGATCCATTCGTCGCGGGGTTCAGCGGTGAGGGTGATGGTGAGTCCGGGCGGGTTGTGCTTGAGGGCGTTTGCCATCAGGTTTTGATACACTCGGGCGAGCTGAAGCGGATCAGCTTTGATCAAAGGGAGATCGGTGGGAATGCGATCGATCAGGCTGGTGCGCTCTTTCTCAAACATGGGTTGTAGGTCTGAGGTTGCGGAATGCACTAAATCGCAGAGGGCAATTGGTTCTGGGTGAAGGGCGATGCCCCAGATCTCGGCGGCATGGCTATCAATGAGAGAGTTAATCAGTTCGAGCTGTCGCTGGTTGCTTTCCTGCATTCGGGTCAGGATTTTGCGCGGTACTTTTAGGTCGTCTCCGGACTGTTCGCTCAGGTTGTTGAGCACCATTGCCGTTCCCAACACGGGGTTGCGAAGATCGTGGGAAACAGCGTGCAGAAATAAATTGAGCTGGCGGCGCAGTTCGGCTTCCAGGGTTTCGAGCTGCTTGTTTTTTTGCTCCAGTCCTTGCGAGTATTCGGCAAGCTGCTGGTGGGACTGCTTGAGCTGATGTCGCATGTGGTTAAATGCCCCTGCCAGGGTGCCCAGTTCGCCCGATCGCTGAATTTGCACTTCCCGATCCCAGTCTCCTTCTGCTAAGGCTTCGGCGGCGCGGCTCATTTCCAGAATCGGGCGGGCGATCCAGCGGCTCGTTGCAATTCCCAAAGCGATCGCCACCAGCAGCGCGATCAGACAAAGCAAAATGGTGATCCGCGTGTTGGCATTAATCTTCGCCATGAATTCTTCTTCGGGAATCACGACGACGACGAGCCAATCTAAGCCGCGAAACCCACTTCGGCGATCGATGCCTGGAAAAGGCTGTACTTTCACAAATCGCCGCTTGCCGTTCTCATGAAACTCAAACTCCTGGGAGCGCGAAATGTTGCTCAAATTGCCATAGCTTCGCTGTAGGAAACTGGCAGTGGCGCGGGTGAGGCTATTCTGGCTGTCCCGGACGTTGATCAGCTTTTTTTCCTGTTCTTCCAGGCGAAACGGCTTTTCTCCGGTGGAGGTGGCAATCAAGTCGCCGTCTGGCTCCAGGATGAAAATTTGCCCCGTGCTGCCCACCTTCAGGTCGCAGAGAAACTGTCCGATTCCTGCCAAGCTGAGGGTGGCATCGGCAACGCCCAGCAAATTGCCCTGGCGATCGGAAAAGGGGCGATCGGCGGAAATGACCGGAGCGTTATCGGTCACAGTGTAGTACGGGTCAACCCATACCAGTGAACCTGCCTGCACTGCGGATTGATACCAGGGGCGACGACGCGGATCGTAGGTGGGCACTGTTTGTGTCAGTTTGATCCGCCTGCCCCACTGGTTGAGCGACCAAACCCGCAAAATGCCGTCTCTGCGAATATCGCGAATGCTAAGTTCAAGCTGATTGTCTATGTTGTAGCCGATATCGATGTAGCTACCCGTTTCGGTTGCAAGCGCAATAAAGGTTAATCCGCTCGGTTGAGCCGTCGTTGGTTTGAAACATCGCTGATCCGAAGAACTGGTCGGATTAAAGGGCTGATTGCTGAACTGCTGAAACTGCTCCCACAGATACGGCTCCAGGCTGGAAATATTTTCGAAATCAAGCAAGCCCAGCCGCACATTGTCGGCGTTCATCTCGGTCACAATCTGAGGAATTCGCAGATAGGTTTCGAGGGTTTGCCGGGTTCGATCACTGGCTTCTCGCTCGAGCTGGCTGACCAGATCGCGCACCGCATCCTGCCCATTGCGATAGGACAAATAGCCCGTCACTCCCACGATCGCCACAATTTGCAGCAGAAACGGGATGATCAAAATTGCCCGCAGCGGAACTCGTTTAGAAAGGCTGGCGAGCGGTTTTAGCAGAGTACGACGAAGCGACGATCGCATGGGGATACAGCCAACTGCCGAGGATAGTCTTATTGTCAGCTATTGTCCGATTGATAGACGGAAACAACGCTCCTTTTCACGATTTCGTAACCTGTTTGGTATCGGGTCGTCATCACCAACAGCCAAAGCCTGGAGTGCCGCAACTTTCCGCTCAAAAGACTGCGAAGGATTTGAGGCTGTGCCATGATGTTGCTGGAAAAAAGATCAGGGTTAAGACTTCCTTTGACTGCCTGATGGCGATCGCTTTGGGGGAAGAGTGGATTAGGTTGTCCTTGTTAAACCCAGCAGATTGAGCAGCGTGAACTTCTTACGATTTCTTCAATTAGAATCGCCAAACACCCTACTGGGCGGACGTTACAAAGTGCTGAAGCAATTGGGCGCGGGCGGATTTGGTCAAACCTTTTTGGCAGAAGATTTGCACCTGCCGGGGAACCCGCACTGCGTGGTCAAGCGGTTGCAGCCTCAGTTTAGCGATCCGGCTGCCCTGCAAACGGCAAAACGTTTGTTTGATACCGAAGCGCAAACGCTCTACGCTCTGGGAAACCACAATCAGATTCCCAAGCTGCTGGCGCACTTTGAGCAGAATCAGGAGTTTTATCTGGTTCAAGAACTCGTTGTGGGACACTGCCTCAGCCAGGAGGTGAAAAACGGACATCCCTGGAGCGAGGCGCAAGTGGTTGGGCTGATGCGAGACATTCTGGAAGTGCTGGCATTTGTGCATCAGCAAAATGTGATTCATCGCGACATCAAGCCTGACAACCTGATCCGCCGTCACGCAGACGGCAAAATTGTGCTGATCGACTTTGGCGCAGTCAAGCAAGCTACAACGCAATTACTGAACACAGCGGCTCAATCCAGGCTGACGATCGCGATCGGCACACCAGGCTATATGCCAAACGAGCAACTGGCAGGCAATCCGCGTTTTAGCAGCGATATCTTTGCGGTTGGCATGATTGGCATTCATGCATTGACGGGCATCTCCCCCCGATCGCTTCCTCAAAATCCTCAGACCAGCGAAATCGAATGGCAAGACCGGGTGGCTAAAGCGAATTCAGAAGTGAATTCGGATCTGGCTGCCGTTTTAAACAAAATGGTGCGCTACGACTTTCGCGCTCGCTATTCGACTGCGGCTGAAGCCCTGACAGCGATCGATCAAGTTCCCATTGCGGCAGAACCGCCTCCCCTGACCGCTCCTCCTGCTACAGCATCTGGAAGTTCTGTGGCTTCGTTTGTCCCGGTGGGAACCACGGCTCCCCTGCCTGTCACTCAAGCGCGATCGTTGACTTCGGGTGCTTCAGGGGAAATTCCTGCGACTGCGCCGTTGAGCCAAAACGCAACGCTGCCCATTAGCCCGATGACAATGACCGCCAGGGCAGGACAACTGAAGCAGTTTGCCCGTTCTCAGCCAAAGAAAATGGGGTTATTTGCGGCTGGTGTTGTCGGATCAGTCCTGTTGGTTTCGCTGGTGAAACCGCTATTTTCTCCTCGTCCTGCCAGCGATTCGGCAGAAACCGTGAACACTGCCAGTCCTGCATCCTCTCCCGCATCCCCCAGTCCTGCTGCCTCCTCAGACCCACAAACACAGGCAACTCCACTGTTGGCACAGGCGGACAAGCTGCGAGAACAAAACCAATTTCAGCAGGCAGTTCAAACTTATGACCAGGCGATCGCCCTTGATCCGAATGCCCCGGAAGCTCACTGGGGACGCTGCTATAGCTTGAACACGCTAGAGCAATTTGCCAACGCGATTACAGCCTGCGATCGTGCCCTGAAGCTCAACCCTGGCTATGCAGAAGCGCTGTGGAGCAAAGGTTACGCACTCGATCGACAGGGACAAGACCAAGCTGCACTAACGCTATATGAGCAGGCGATCGATCGCAAGCCCAATTTTGCCCAAGCCTGGAGCAACAAGGGAACTGCGCTAATACAGCTCAACCGTCCATCGGAAGCACTCGCCGCCTTTGATCGGGCGATCGAGCTTGATTCTAGCCTGGCGGAGGCATGGAACAATCGGGGAGCAGCTTTGTGGAGTTTGCGCCGCTTTGAGGAAGCCCTTGCCTCGGTAGAACGTGCCACCCAAATTCAACCCAATTATCCAGATGCCCTCAGTTTGCAGCAACAGATGCGGCAGAAATTAGGCAAATAAGTTAGGCAAAGTCAGTTAGGCAACTCAATAGGCAAATTATAGGCAAATCAATAGGAGCTTGCTATCCAGTTCTACTGCTTATAAGTTCCGCTGCTTGTAAAAAGAGGAACTCAAAAAAAGCGGGATTGAAGGCATTTCGTAGAGCGATACCCTCAATCCCCAGCACTCATCGAATCTGACGAACTACTCCTGATATTTTTATTGTGGTTTAGCCAGCCAAAACCTCCCTTCATCCGAGTGGGGATCTGCTTCTGCTTAGATGGATTGATCTGAGTTGAGAGCATTTTGATCCCCGTATCTCACAAGGCACAACGCTTCCCCTATCGAGCGATAGACTTAAGAATCTAAAAAAAGCTAAAGCGACTTGAATTCTTTAGAAAAGAAAGTGATATTAGTATTCAGCTTTTGAATCTTAATTTTATGGAGCTAAATGAGACAGACTTTAAAATTCTCCAGCAGATGATGGTTCAGGGACGCATGACCTGGGCAGAGCTGGCAAATGGGCTGGAACTTTCCGCCCCTGCGGCTGCCGATCGCGTCCGCCGACTTGAAGACAAAGGCGTGATCCAGGGATACACTGCCCGGGTTAATCCAGAGACGATCGGCTGTCATCTTACAGCGTTTGTTGCGGTCACGCTGGAACATCCCCGCTATCGAGAAGGCTTTGTGCAAACCGTGCAGCAGCTTGCCGCCATCCAGGAATGCCATCACGTCACCGGAGACGATGACTATCTGCTCAAAATTCGCTGCCGCCATACGAAAGACCTGGAACACCTGCTCAGTGAACAACTTAAGGCACTTCCCGGCATTCTCCGCACCCGCACCACGATCGTCCTTTCCACCGTTAAGGAAACATCCGATTTGCCCCTCTGGAACGATAAGACCGACAAGACTGATAAGACCGACAAGACTGATAAAACCGATAAGAAAAGACCGATCGAGAGGAGAAATAAAGAGGAGAACCCATGATCCACTCTAATTTTCTGCTGCGCGGATTACTGATTGGTTTTTCGATCGCTGCCCCGGTTGGACCAATCGGCATTCTTAGTATTCGGCGTACCCTCGCCGACGGCTTACTGATCGGCTTGCTCACCGGACTGGGCGCAGCCACCGCCGACGCGATCTATGGCAGCATCGCCGGATTTGGACTCACGGCAGTGTCGAATCTGCTGATTCAGCAAGCTTTCTGGCTGCGGCTGTTGGGCGGTCTGTTTCTTTGCTATCTGGGCATTAGGATTTTTCTCAACAAACCCAGCGACGAAGCTGCGAATGTTCCGATAAAGGGTCAGCCGCCAGGCGATCGCCTCAAAAGAGAAGCTGCTTTGCATCGGCAAATTCGTCGTCATCAGGCGAAAGCTTTGGCTGGGGCTTATTTTTCGACTGTGTTTCTGACGCTGACCAATCCAGCGACAATTCTCTCCTTCGTGGCAGTTTTTGCGGGGCTAGGATTAGCCAACAGCCAGAATAGTTACCCTCAAGCGACGGTACTAGTGTTGGGTGTGTTTATCGGTTCTGCACTGTGGTGGCTATTGCTCTGCGGCAGTGTGAGTTGGTTTCGTGCCCGTTTCAGTGCGGATGCCAAGCAGGTTCCTCGCGTGAGCAATTGGCTACGCTGGCTCAACCGCATTTCCGGTCTGGTGCTGCTTACCTTTGGCATCATTGCTCTGAGTTTAAGGTAGCAGTATGAAGCCGTTCCCCTGGCTAGGGAAAATGGGTGGGAGAGGTGGAAGAGATTGATTGATGAGCCAGTGCTTCACTGGAAGAGGCATAATGGCAAGGTTCATTTCTGCCGATCGCCTTTAAGGGGGGGTGAGGAGGATAAAAGCTCCTGAACATTCCCCCTAAATTCCCTAACGTTGGGGGACTTTGAACGGGAGCGGAGTCGGCACGGTTCTCCCCAAAATTGGCTTACCAGGGAGACGGTATTGGAAGCAGGATGCCTACCTGAAAAACATGGTTAAACGCGCTTATCAAAGGCTACTGGCCGGGGTGCTGCTGCTGGGGCTGAGTGGTTTGCTTGGTCTGGGCTGGAGTCTACCTGCGGTTTCGCTGTCCAAGCTATCCTCACATTTCTTTTCTTCCACGCCCCAAACACCCTACCTGGCACAGGTAACTAACTCTGTCGAAGAGCTTCAGCGACAGCAGCAGCGCAAAGAAGAAGAGCGATCGCGCTTGCAACGGCAGCAGGATCAGCTTGAGGGACTGGAACGATCGGCACAAAAGCGGCTCGGCGGAATTCAGCAAGGCATTCGCGCCACGGCTGCCCAAATTGCCCAAAACCAGGCAAAACTCAAAGCGGCAAACCAAGAGCTTGTGAAGCTTGAGGCACAGCTTGCCAAAGCCGAAAAAAGCTATCAGGGCAAACAGTCTGCGACGGTGGCACGGCTCAAGTTTTTGCAGCGTCAGCAGGGAAGTCGGGGCTGGGCACTGCTGCTCGAAAGCGAAAACCTGAACGAATTTCTCGATCGCCGCCATCAGCTCCGGCGGGTGTATGAAGCCGATCGCACAGCACTGGCTCAGCTGCAAACAGCAGCAGTGGCGATCGAGCGACAGCGGCGACAGGTGGAAGGACAAAAAAACGAAGTTGCGCTGCTCACTCAGGAGCTTCAGGCGCAAAAAGTTGAATATCAGGCGCAGGCACAATCTCAGCAGGAACTCATCAACCGTCTGCGCCAAGATCGAGCTGCGCTAGAAGCCGCTGAAGAACAGCTCGCCAGGGATTCACGCAATTTGGCTGTCCTAATTCAGCGACTGGCTGGCAATCGATCGCGCATCGCAGTTCGGGGTACAGGGCAGATGGCATATCCCAGCATCGGCGAAATGACGAGCAGCTTTGGCTACCGGATGCACCCCATTCTGGGCTATAACCGCTTTCATGCAGGCGTCGATTTTGGAGCCGACACGGGCAGCCCAATTTTTGCCGCAGATTCCGGCGTGGTGATTTTTGCCGGATGGTATGGCGGCTACGGTCAATCCATCATTATCGACCACGGCAACAACCTCACCACCCTCTACGCGCACTCCAGCGAACTCTACGTCTCGGAGGGACAGTCCGTTCAGCAGGGACAGGCGATCGCAGCGATCGGCACAACTGGGCTCTCCACCGGACCCCACCTTCATTTCGAAGTGCGCCTAAATGGAGAACCCGTTGACCCAATGAGTTACCTTTAGCCGTTGATTCTCTTAACCGCCGATCATCGATCGCTCAACTGCTGTACTCGGACTGGTTACCTGAGCAGCAAGACCTTGAGCCGGCTGAGGGGCGATCGGCATCGCAATCTTAACCGTCGTCCCCTGTCCTAAGCCTGCGCTATGCAGCGTGATCTGCCCGCTCATCATTTCAACCAGATTGCGGGAAATTGCTAGACCCAAGCCTGTGCCTTCAAATTTGCGTGTGGTTGAGCCATCGACCATCACAAACGGACGGAACAGCTTTTGCTGCTGCGAAGGGTCAATCCCAATTCCGGTGTCTTGAATTGCGATTACAACCCACGGCTGGCTTGCCGTTTCACTATCGCGATGCCCGTTTTGCTGAGCATAATAGGTGGGCAGTTCGGCAGCAGGCTGGATGCGGGTGTCGATCGTGATTCCGCCCTGATCGGTGAACTTGGTGGCGTTGTAGATCACGTTGAGCAGCACTTGCTTGAGGCGATCGGGATCAGCCTGCACCCAGATCGGCTCAGAAAGATCGGTGACGGTGAGGGTCAAGCCTTTTTGCTGAATTGGTACAGCTTGCAAGTTCATCGCCTCGCGAATAATCTGCCGCAAATCGACTGTTTTGATCGACAAAGGCAGTTTTTCTTCTTCAATGCGCTGGATGTCGAGCAGGTCGTTAATGATTTTCAGCAGGTGAATCGCTGCTTTGTCTGCCTGCTCCAGAAATTCCTCTTCTTCTTCTCTGGTATCGCAGCAGCCGTCCTTCACTAATCGAATACAGCCGATGATGGCGTTCAGGGGCGTTCGCAGCTCGTGGGACGTATTTGCCAGAAACTCGCTCTTGAGCTGATTCGCAGCTTCTGCTTCCTGCCAGGCAGATTCTAGCTCTTTTGCCCGTTCCTCCAGCCTGCCCACCATGTTGTCTAGCACTTCTGCTAGGTGGTTGAGTTCGCGAATTCGGAAGTTTTTAGGCGCACGTTCTAGCTTGTCGCGCTTGTGAATCCGCATGGCGTACTTGCCCAACTGCTCGATCGGCAAAGCGAGATCTCGCGCCATATAAAGCATTGCCAGTAGATGCGCCGCCAGCAAGCCCACTGTGAGGATCAGCAGAATTTGGGTAATCTTCTCAAGTCCTTGAAGCGCGCTGTCCATTCGCGTTACCGCCAGGATTGCCCAGGTCGAGGACTGGTTGTTGCTCAGCTTGAGCGTTATCGGACTAAAGCCTGCGATCCATTCGTGCGAATCCCCTGCTAAGCCATACAGGTGTCTGGCTCCGGTCATTTCGCGCTGAAATACGTTCGTCAGGATGTCTTCTAGCCGATCTTTGTCTGGCTCCTGGGCAATCGTTGTTCCCACTCTGCTTGCGATCGGATGCGCCAAGACCATGCCATCCCCATTGAGCAGGACAGTGTAACCCTGCAATAGCCATGGATTAACATCTTCGGTTTGCTGAAGCGAGACCTGCGCGGAAAGGGTGTACTTGAGCTGTCCTGCCGGGCTGTAGACAGGTGTGCCCATGACCAGATTAATCAGGCTCATCATGCCGTCCTGCTGGGGCGGGTTCAGGCGATTGGGGACGATCGAAAAGGGGGAAAACTGGTTGGCTTCAGCGGGGCTACGCTTGGGGCTCCAGTTTTTCGACGGTACAAAATCCAGAACCCGGTTGCCACAGGTGCTTGCTACCAAAACCTGAGTTGAAAAATCTCGGAGCTGAAGGCAGCGAACGCTAGGCAACTGGCTTTGAACCTGCGTCAAAAAGGGCTGCACGGTGGTCGGCGAACCCGACTTTAAAATTGCAGTCTGACTCGTGACCGAGAGGGTCGTTTGGAGCGATTGAATCGACGATTGCAGCGTGTCGGCTTTGCGAATGGCACTCTGTTCCAGGTTTAACCGGGCGGTGTGTAGCAGGCTCGTGCGAGCATTGCGAAATGTGACTGCCATCCCCAGAAACAGAATTGGGATGCTGAGCAGGAGAATCCGCAGCAGGAGTATTCGGCGGAAGGAAGACTGACCAAGCATAGTCGTAACCGCTGTTTGAGTGCTAAAACGACTCCGCAATCACATGCAGAACTCCATCGTAATGTATCCACATTAATACTCAATGGATCACGACGGCTTGGCATCCACAGGCAAACGGAATAATTTCAAATTCTCCTCACACAAAGCCTTTTTTTAAAAAGACCGTGAACCAACTGGCTTAATCGTAATATCAAACTTTTGCGATCGAGGTGCAGTGGCGAACATTCTTTACTCAGAAGTTAAACCTCGCTTCAGTAGCGATCCCGCAGCAGGGAGGTTTGAAAAGACACAGGCACTCGACGCACTTCAAACGACTGCTCAGTGGCGATCGCGGCTCAAGTCATAAATTGCCTTCTCGTAGTGCCATTGGTTAGGCTTGTCGGGAAACTTGGCTTGATAGCTGGCAATCAGCCGGATAGCTGCCTTTTGATCCCCGCCCAGCAGTTTAACCAGTTTGCCGTGCAGGGGATGGGCTAGATGAAATCGACCGGGAGTATTTCGTTTGATGCTGCGATTTTGAGGGCTGGAGCGGGTAGGGCTGGAGCGGATAGGGGTAGAGCGGATAGAGGAATGCTGACGGCGAGGCGATGATTTCTGATCCTGAAGCTCCCGTACCAGAAGGTAAACTCCGCAGCCGATCACGCCGCATAAGATCAACAAAAACAGCGATTGCGCGTTTTGAAGCAAAAATCCAACGATGCCCTGCATAATGCCGCCCCGAATCCTGCTGTCTTGGGAATGACTTGAACGATCGCCCTTGACAATACTTCTCAGACGATACTGTTCAATACTGCTCAAGGGTTCCCCTGTGGCAATGGTTCCTTTAGACTCCTGACAAAACCTGATTAAAGCTTCACTGATGCGATCGATTGTGGGGCTTCACGGGGCTGGAAATCTGGTACAAATCGCCTGCCGGATGCCGCACAATTCCGTATAAATTCTGTTGTTCAATCGTTTTTCCGGATGGCTCCTGATGACTTCTGCGTTTGCTTCCTCCCGCCTGCCCTATACAATCGTCGTGCTTGCCATGAGTGCAGACGGTAAAATTGCGGATCGCGATCGATCGGCTGCCCGATTCGGCTCGGCTCAGGACAAGGCTCATCTAGAAGCCAGACTTGCAGAAGTCGATGCAGCTCTGTTTGGCGCAGGGACACTGCGGGCGTATGGCACAACGCTGCTGATCAAAAATCCGGCTTTGCTGGCTCAGCGGCAGCAACAGCACAAACCGCCCCAGCCCTTTCACATCGTTTGTTCTGCCTCGGGCGAGTTCAATCCTCAACTTCCCTTTTTCAAGCAGGGAGTTCCGCGCTGGCTACTGACAACCGAATCAGGTGCAAAATGCTGGCAGTCCTGCAAAGGGACTGAGGGCACTGAGTTCGATCGCATTCTGCCCTTTCCTGAGCCGTTTGACTGGAATACTGTCCTTCAACAGTTCAACGAACTGGGTCTAAATAAACTGCTGGTGATGGGCGGCGGCGAACTGGTGGCTTCTCTGCTGGCAGCCGATCGCGTCCATGAACTCTGGCTGACCGTTTGCCCGTTGCTGCTTGGCGGCACAATTGCTCCAACCCCAGTCGAAGGAAGCGGCTTTCCAGCAAATCTCGCGCCCCGGCTAGAACTGCTCTCGGCAGAGGCGATCGATCAAGAGGTGTTCCTGCACTACCGCGTCCAGCAAAAGACTCATCTAAACTAATGTAAAGAACGCTCCTCCCTCACTCCCTCATTCCCCCATCTCCTTACCCCTTACTCCTCCCACCCCTCCATCCTTTTCCTCATGTTTGAAAAACTCCAGCCTCGCTACGCCGTCCAGTGGATTCACAAAATCGAGGAAATTCCCCAAGCAGAATGGGATGCGATCGCTGTGCCACTCAAAACGCCTTTTCTGGAGTGGACGTGGCTGCACAACATGGAAACATCGGGCAGCGTCGGTGCGAACTCGGGCTGGCTGCCGACTCACCTCACGGTCTGGCGCGATCGATCCCTTGTGGCGGCGGCTCCGCTCTATCTTAAGAGCCACAGCTATGGTGAGTTTGTGTTTGACCATCAGTGGGCAGATCTGGCGGCGCGAATCGGGGTTGCCTACTATCCCAAAATGTTGGGGATGTCGCCCTTTACGCCTGCCGAAGGCTATCGCTTTCTGATTGCGCCCGGTGAGGACGAAGATGAATTAACCGAGCTGATGGTCAACGCGATCGATCATTTCTGTATGCGGCACAAGATTTCTGGCTGCAATTTTCTCTACGTTGATCCCGAATGGCGATCGACCATGGAGCGACACGGCTTTTTTACCTGGCTGCACCACAGCTATATTTGGCAAAATCAGAACTTTCAAAGCTTTGA
Source organism: Leptolyngbya sp. GB1-A1 (assembly GCF_039962475.1). Classification (NCBI taxonomy): domain Bacteria; kingdom Bacillati; phylum Cyanobacteriota; class Cyanophyceae; order Leptolyngbyales; family Leptolyngbyaceae; genus Leptolyngbya; species Leptolyngbya sp. GB1-A1. Next base: position 45,275 of record NZ_JAMPLI010000032.1, read on the forward strand.
GGATTATCTGGGCGCGTTTAATGCCAACCAGCGGCGCAATATCAAGCGCGAACGAAAAGCAGTTTCCCAGGCCGGTCTACGGCTTCAGCCGCTTACTGGGGAAGAGATTAGCCGATCGCTCCTGTCGCATGTGTACCACTTCTACGCCGATACCTGTGACAAGTTCGGCTGGTGGGGCAGCAAATATCTGACGCGCCGCTTTTTTGAGCAGCTTTATCCCGACTATCTCGATCGTGTGGTGCTGTTTGGTGTGTATTCCACCGAAGAAAACCAGCACCCCATCGGGATGTCCTTCTGTTTAACCAAGGGCGATCGGCTCTATGGACGCTACTGGGGCGCAACGCAGGAGTTTGATAATCTGCACTTTGACACCTGCTACTACACACCGATCGAGTGGGGCATTGCCAACGGCATTCAGCTTTTTGATCCGGGCGCAGGCGGACGACACAAAAAACGGCGCGGCTTCGCGGCAACCCCTAACTATTCACTCCACCGTCTCTATCAGCCCCGGCTGAGCCAAATCCTGCATACCTATATTGATGAAATCAACGAAATGGAGCAGCAGGAAATGGACGCAATCAACCAGGAGTTGCCGTTTAAGCAGACCAATCCGTTAGAGAAAGTTGGGGACGATTGCTAAAACTTCGCCCCTAGAGCCGCCGGAATCGTGATGTCGATCGGGGTGACCTGACCGTTGGGGGCGATCGAGCGGAGCGGTGGCGTAAAGTCCTTGGCGTTGCCAACCACCAGCGTTACGAGCTTGTCAGGCTGAAGGTGGGTTTGAGCGGCTCGCTGAATGTCTGCGGCAGTGGTCGCTTCGACCTGCTTTTGATATTGAAAGATAAAGTCCTGCGGATAGCCGTAGTAGTCATAGCGCATGACCCGCGACAGGGTGGCAAAAGGAGTAGAGAAGCGGAAGATAAAGGCATTCAGCACTGAGTCCTTAGCTCGACTCAGTTCGGCTTCGGTGACGGGACGGGTGCGGATTTTCTCAATTTGCTCCAGCGTGGATTGAATAAAGGGAACGGTGGCATCCGATCGCGTTTGTCCGCCTGCTGTAAACGTGCCCGGATAATCAAAGGTGGGTGACCAGAAAGCGTAGACGCTGTAGGCGAGTCCCTGCCGCGATCGCACTTCGTTCACCAAGCGTCCGCCAAAGGAACTGAGAACTTCATTCATCACGGTGAGCGGCGCGTAGTCCGGGTCGTTTAGCTTGCCGCCCAGATGTCCCATCAGAACTGAGCTCTGGGTGAGCTGGGGTTGATCAACCAGAAATACGCCGCCCTGCTTTGCCTGGGTTGCTTGAGGCGGATCGATTTTATCTGCTCCGACGGGTTGCCAGTCACCCAGCTTTGCTTCGATCAGCGATCGCATTTTTGCCGAGTCGAAGTCGCCGATAATGCCGAGCAGCATCTTATTCGGGTGGAAATACTGCTGATAGAACTGCTGCACATCCTGCCGCGAGATATTGTCCAGCGTGGCGTATTCAACAGTACGAGCATAGGGACTGTCTGCTCCGTAGAGCAGCTTGCTAAACTCGCGCTGGGCGATCGAGTCTGGATCGTCATTGCGGCGAGCGATCGAACCACGAATCTGCGTTTTCACCAGATCGATCTTGTCCTGAGGCAAGGCAGGCTGGCGTAGCACTTCTGCAAACAAGCCAAACACTTCTTCCAGATCTTCACTCAGGGCACTAAAGCCTGCACTGCCTGCGGTGGTATCGATGCCCGTTTCGATCGAGGCTGCCCGCTGCTCTAGCAACTGATTTAACATGTCGGGCGGGTGAGCTGCTGTGCCGCCGCTGCGAATCACTGCTCCGGTAATACCTGCCAAACCTACCTTGTCCGCAGGTTCTAGCCGATCGCCTGTGTAGATTGTTGCCGTGCCGCCGACCAGAGGCAGTTCGTGGTCTTCGAGCAGGTAAACCCGGAGTCCGTTGGGTAGCTCAAAGCGGCTATATTCGGGCAGGGTGATCTCGGGTGCAGCAGGCAGTTCCAAGTCACTGTAGTGGCGGGGCGTGACTGCCAGAGCCGGGGCACGTCCGAATCCCAGGATTACAGTGAGCAGGACGGCGATCGAAGTCAGGCTGTAACGCAGCCAGGGGCGAAGCGAAAATTTCATGAGCGGTGAGAAATAGAAGGGCTATGAGAAGAAGGAATGGAATGGCTATCTTGGCTCTGAATTTTGTAAAACAAGATATTTGTACAACATCCTCTTAGCGTCCAGGCAGAACCGGAGCATCCGTCGAGAGCAGTTTGCCGATCGTTTGCTTTTCAGGTCTAAAGGTTGCCTGTGCTACACGCTGAATGTCGGCTGGAGTAACTGCCTCGATCGCTGGAATCAACTCAAATAAGTTGCGCCAGGAGCCTGTTTTGGCTTCGTACTCAGCCAGCAAACTTGCCATGCCCTCATTCGAGGCAAGGGTTTGCAGTAGTCCGGCACGGGACTGGGTTTTGACGCGATCGAGTTCTTCGGCGGTGACAGGCTCCGTTTTGAGGCGATTGAATTCAGCATCAAAAACTGCCGCAATTTCTTCAACGGTATGTCCCGGCCCGGTGAGCGCATAGATCAGCATTAGATTTGAGTAGCGATCGCCCGGAAAACTATTGGAAATGCTATAGTCCAGTGCCAACTGGTTGTTCAGCACTAGCGATTGATAAAGCCGAGCCGTTCGCCCGTCGCCCAAAATGCTGCTGATCACTTGATAAACCACCTCATCCGGGTCAGTAATCGCAGGACGCTGATAGCCCTCCATATACCAGGGTTGGGTCGGCAGTTGCAGCAAGACTTCTTTGGGCTGCGTTTGCTTGGGCAGGGTTGCCTGCACATCTGGCGCACTCGATCGCACCTTGTAGCGTCCAAAGTATGCTTGTGCCAGTTCTTTCACGCGATCGGGGTCAACGTCGCCCACCACCGTCGCAATCATGTTATCCGGCGTGTAGTAAGTATCAAAAAACTGAATAATGTCCTGGCGCGTCAAGCCGCGAATATCTGCCTCGGAGCCTATCACCGGACGACCGTAGGGATGCCCCGGCAGCGCGGTTTCGAGGAATTGCTCGATCATTTTGCCGATCGGCGAATTGTCGGTTCGCATCCGGCGTTCTTCCAGGATCACGTCCTTTTCTTCGTAGAATTCGCGAAAGACCGGATCGAGAAATCGCTCAGACTCCAGCGACATCCACAGTTCTAGCTTGTTTGCCGGGAAGCTGTAAAAATACATCGTGGCATCCGCAGAAGTTGCCGCATTCAGCCCCACGCCGCCTGCCTGTTCCACGATTTGCCCGTATTCATTTTGCCTGACAAAGGCTGTCGCTTCCTGACGCACCTGAATAAATTCCTGCTGAAGCCGATTTGCCTGTTCGGTGCGGTTTGCTGCCTTGGCTGCCTCAATCTGTTCAAATAGCCGATCGAGTCGATCGAGCAACGGCTTCTCCGCCCGATAGTTTGTCGTGCCAATTCGATTGGTTCCCTTAAAGGCTAAATGCTCCAGAAAATGCGCTGCCCCCGTTTTGCCTTCTTCCTCATAGGCAGCCCCGATCGTGACATAGGTTTCAAATGCAACCACGGGAGCCTGATGCCGCTCCATTACTATAAATTTCATGCCGTTATCGAGCGTGAATTCCATGATTTGGTTTTTGACGCGATCAATATAAGGCTGAATATTGGTCGAAGAAGCGGTTTGCGCCAGTGCGACAGGCATAAACTGGCTCCAAACCAGACTGAACACCGTTAACCCCATCACCAGCAGGCGTAACCCAGGATGCCTAATGCGAGCAATGCGTTTAGGGTTCAGGCAGGAAAAGAGCGGGGTGAACCGATCGAAAAAAGGCATGAATCAATGTCAAGAAACGCTAGTAAACCAGCATAAGAAGTTTTCTAGGGCTTTGTGGAGCAGCCAGCCGAAAAGAAAATTAAACTTTGCGCTGTCCAACGTTTTTGAATCCAGACTTTGATCCAAACTTTTCTGAGACCAACTTTCAGCAAAAAGCCACTCCTCAATGGCAGTGACCTCAGCCCCAAGCTGATACCTCAGCCCCAAATTACAGTAGGCTGGATTGGAACGTGCCTTCAATGAAACGATGACCACAGGGTGGGTCCTAATCTTTGCCGTATTGCTTCTGGGCGGGGTGATTGCCACGGTGGGCGATCGTCTGGGAATGCGCGTAGGCAAAGCGCGTCTGAGCCTATTCAAACTACGACCCCGGCAGACCGCCACCCTGATCACAATTTTGACTGGAGGACTTATTTCCGCTTCAACCCTGGCAGTCCTGCTTGCGGTCAGCGATCAGCTCCGAACGGGGCTATTTGAGCTGCAAAACATTCAGGATGATCTGGAAACCACGCGCCAGGATCTCGAAGATGCCACCACTGAAAAAGAAGAAGTCGAAGATCGGCTACAGGAGGCTCGTCAGCAGCGACGGGGTGCCCAGCGACAGCTAGAGCAAATTAACCGATCGCTGCAAACCTCTCAGGAACGGCAGCGACAAACCCAGGGGCAGCTAGAGCAAACCCAGTCCCGGCTTCAGCAGATTCAGTCCCGATTTGAGCAGGCGCAAACTCTGCTAAGTTCTGTCTCGCGCCAAGCCGCTGTGCTTCAAGACGAAATTGAGCAGCTTCAGTCCGATCGTCAAGAATTGACTCAGCGAATCGGGCAGGCAGAGAACCAAGTTGCCCAGCGCAACCAGCAAATTGCTGCCCGTGATCAGGAAATTGCTTCCCGGCAGTCCCAACTCGAAGCACTAGAGCAGCAGCGCACCCTTCTGGCTCAGGATGTGGAAATTCTGCGGCAGGAATACGAAGGGCTGCGATCGGGCAATGTTGCCGTATTTCGGAACCAGCCTTTGGCATTGGGCGTGCTGCGCGTGGTCAATCCTGATGCGGCTCCTGAAGCCGTTGATCAGCTTTTGCGTCAGGCAAATCGTTCTGCTTTGCAAAGAGTGTTTCCAGGCGGCACAAATCGCAATCAGCAAGTGATTCAGATTACCAATGTCGAAGTCGAACAGCTTGCAAACCAGATCAAAGACGGGCGCGATTACCTGGTGCGAATTCTCTCGCAGGGAAACTATGTGTTGGGTGAACCCTGTGTGCTGGCAGGCGAACCTTGCGTCAAAGTCTATGCCACCGCGTTTTTGAATGAGCGCGTCTTTAGCCAAAACGAAATCATTGCCTCTGCCACCATCAATCCGCCCCTGCTCCAAGACAACAGCGACTTGTTAGAGGAACTCAATCTGTTGCTGTCTGCCGTTGTGTTTCGCGCTGGGCGAGCAGGCATTCCGACCGAAACCCTAACCCTGGCAAACAATGATCCAGAAGCCGTTCGCTCTTTTCTGGGTCGGGTGAAAACGCTTGAGCAGCCGATCGACATTCAAGTCATTGCCCCCACCAATATCAGCACCGTTGGCCCGCTGCAAATCGAGCTACAGGCAGTTCAAAATGGGCAACCCCTGTTTAGTACCCTGCAAATGCCTGCGATCGATCCACCGTCCGAAGCTCCATAAGAATCGCGTCCTTTGCCTCTTTCCTTCGCTGGGTCGATCGTCTAAAGTCTAGAAACTAATCTGTTTTTCCCGTCGTTTTCTGCTGCCGCATCCATGCAAGTTCCCTCTGCGCCTGCTCAGCCTGTGATTCTAGGCTTCGATCCCGGACGGCAAAAATGTGGTGTGGCTATTGTTGGAGTCGATCGCACCCTGTTTTTTCACCAAGTCATCGCTGCCGAAGCCGCAATTCAGACGATCGAACAACTTCGGCAGCGGTTTCCCATCACAACTCTGGTCATGGGCAATCAAACCAGCGCGAAGGAATGGAAGCAGAAGCTCAGCGAGCAGCTCACCGATCCGCCCCGCATTGTCCTGATCAACGAACGCTACAGCACCCTGGAAGCCCGCGATCGCTACTGGCAAATGTTCCCCCCCCGCGGATTGACGCGCCTCTTGCCCCGGGGACTCCGCACTCCGCCGCGAGCGATCGACGATATTGTAGCGATTCTGCTAATCGAGCGATATCTGGAGCAGTTGAGCAGTGGTTAGAGCAGGAGCCGGGTCACTAAAACAGGTCATCAAAACGGTGATGATTGTGCCCCGAATCTCCTTTATTCGCTCGAATAAATCGCCTAACCGTTCAGCTTTTGCTGAAGCAGTTGATTGGTCACTTTCGGATCAGCCTTGCCGCCCGTTGCCTTCATGACCTGACCGACAAAGAAGCCGAGCATATTCTTCTTGCCGCCCCGATATTTCTCTAGCTCGTCGGGAAACTTTGCCAGGACTTGATCGATCGCCGCTTCGATCACCTTCGGGTCAGACACCTGCACCAGTCCTTTCTTTTCGACCAATGCCTTTGCCGAGCCGCCTTCCTTCAACAATTCCGGCAGGATTTCCTTGGCAGCAGAGTTGCTGATCGTGTTGGACTCAATCAGCTGAATCATTTCTGCCAGGGTTTCAGGCTTCAGGGCAATCTCGTTCACGCTCAGCTTCTCTTTGTTGAGATAGCCGCTAATGTCACCCATGATCCAGTTTGCCGCAGGCTTCGCGCTTGCTCCTGTCGCCAGCGCAGACTCAAAGTAGGCAGCGATCGTCCCATCCTCAGTCAGCACTTTGGCATCGTAGGGGGACAGTCCCAGCTCAGTCTCATAGCGGTGACGCTTTTGAGCAGGCAGTTCGGGCAGTTCATCTTTCCAGGCATTGCGCTGGTCTGCACTGACTTCGATCGGCGCTAAGTCTGGTTCGGGGAAATAGCGGTAGTCGCTCGAGCCTTCTTTGACCCGCATACTAATGGTGCGCTGTGCCCCTTCTTCCCAGAGGCGAGTTTCCTGCACAATGCGTTCGCCGGATTCGATCGCTTCGATTTGCCGCTCAATTTCGTATTCGATCGCCTTTTGAATTGCACTGAAGGAGTTCATGTTTTTGATTTCGACCTTCGTGCCAAATTTTTCTGTGCCGACCGGACGTACGGAAATATTCACGTCGCAGCGCAGCGATCCTTCCTGCATATTGCCGTCGCTCACGCCCAGATAGCGCACAATTCGCCGCAGTTCTTGAGCATATTCTGCTGCTTCCTGACCCGATCGAATGTCTGGTTCTGACACGATCTCAACCAGGGGTACGCCCGTGCGGTTGTAGTCTACGAGGGAATACTTCGAGCCTGAGAGCCGCTCGCTGCCTGCGTGAACTAACTTTCCAGCATCTTCTTCCATATGCAGACGCGTAATGCCAATCTTCTTGCGCGTCGGGTTGCCTGCTTTGTCCAGCACTTCGATTTCCAGCCAGCCATGTTCGGCGATCGGCAGGTCATACTGCGAAATCTGATAGTTTTTGGGCAGGTCAGGGTAGAAATACTGCTTGCGATCGAATTTGCTGTAGTCGGCAATCTGGCAGTTCAACGCCAAACCCGTTTTCACGGCATACTCCAGCACCCGCTGATTCAGCACGGGCAGCACACCCGGCATTCCCATGCAGATCGGGCAAACGTTGGTATTGGGTGGCGTACCAAACTCGGTGGAACAGTTACAGAAAACCTTGGTATCAGTCCTGAGCTGGCAGTGAGTTTCCAGACCAATAATCGCTTCGTACTGAGTTTTGGCGGGGGTGGCGGTTGTCATAGACGCAGTGCTTTGAGTGTCTAGAATCCAATGTCTAGGTGACTACGGCTCCATTTTAGCCTAGATGCTGCCAGCGATCGGACTTCAGAGAGTACGGCTTTCCTCTAGGTGATCGATGATCCTTGGGTTAGCGGTAGAAACCTACTTGTTTCCAGCCAGCCGCTTAACTTGATAGTAAAAGGTGATCGGTTTCTTCGCTTAGAACCCATTTGAAAAGTGATACTCATGCTCCGAACCGCCCCTCGCCCCCAATTCTAGGGAGAACCAAGCCAATGATCCCAACGTTCAAAGTCGTAGGATGTGTTAGCGCAGCGTAACGTATGAGTTTCAGGATACAGAGCCACGCCTCCGACATCCACACAAACCCACGCTTTGAATGGCTCCATAGAAAACACTGTTTATTGCAATAACAATGCTGAAATATACTATTACTGAAATTGAGCTCCAAAGATAAAGATAGTCGAGCAATCACGATAATTCCTAAGTACGTAGGAATACAGGCTAAACCCGCTAAAACAGGAATAAACGTCCACCACCAAACTGAGTGAAGCGATTGACGCAAAAAGAGCCACTGACATAGCCCAACTAGAATATTACTCAACAGAACTAAAGCTAGAATCGTTAGCCCAAGCAGATGAATTAATCCACTTCCAAAATCATAATTAAGCGCGGCTGCCAGAAGACTTCTGAAGGATTGAGGATCGATTTTTGTGATGAGGGCAAACAGCAATATGTTTGAAGAGATTGCGTAGCCAATGCTGGTTAAAACAATCCAAAATAAACTAGACCTCAAGTATAGCGCTACGCAATCACGTTAGGGCAGTTTTTGAAAGCAGCGTCGACACAATCAAAGGTTTCAAACTCATCCCATCGCTGTCGCATCCAGTTCTTCAGGACAAACCACCAATGCTCAATCTTGTTCAAGTCTGGAGAATAGGGCGGCAGGTACCAAATCTCACATCCTGCGTGAGTGACGATCTCCTCAATCGCTTGACGATGATGAAAACTAGCGTTGTCAATGACGATGACATCTCCTGGCTGCAATTGCGGCACTAAGCATTGCTCCAA
>NZ_JAMPLI010000033.1:0-52892 GCF_039962475.1 Leptolyngbya sp. GB1-A1
CTATCTCCGATTGAACTCTGTTGGTCGAAACTCAAGCAGTTTCTTCGCTCAAAAGCGGCTCGCACCGATCAAGCCCTCGACCAAGCGATGACGGAAGCAGTTCAGTTCATTACTGAAGATGACGCCATTGGTTGGTTCAATCACTGTGGTCTATTCACATGAAATTTGCTGTAATTGAGCAATGTGGATATAAAGCGATTGATGCAGGGGTGTTAGTTGTGGCTCGTTCTTTAGAAACCTTATCAACAGCTTGGGTACAGTTTGCGGTTGCTAGTCAATTATTTTCAAACCTCGGATTGAAGGTACAGAGACGCTAGCAGAAGCATAACAAGTCGCTGCACCAGAACGCCACGAAGTGCTGGTTTAAGGTTATCTGTGTCCGGTGAACTTAGTCGTGAGGAGGCTTTATCCATGCGCGCAGTCATCTTCGACATTGACGGCACTCTCCTTCACTCTAGTAAACTCGATGACGAAACGTACGCCTCTGCGATTCACGATGTACTGGGACCTGTGCAATTCAGAAAATCATGGAGCCACTATAAAAACGTCTCTGGTTCTGGAACCCTCCTTGAAATTCTTGGTGACAATAACATCGGGAATACCGCTGCTGTGCTGCGTGCCGTTGAGGAGGCATTTGTCGCTTGAGGAGGCATTTGTCGCTAGAATTTCTAGGCACATTGAGAAGCATGGGCCGATCATGGAGATACCGGGTGCGAAGGACTTTGTTAGTCAACTAGCGAGCTCAAGAGACTGCCAGATAGCATATGCCACCGCCGGATGGTTCGCATCTGCTCGGATAAAATTGAGATCATCGCAGTTTCCAGTGGATGGGATACCCTTGGCATCGTGCAACGATCACATTGATAAAGTCGCAATCATGACCCATGCGTTCAAGCAACTCACCGCACCGTTTGATTCAATTACATACTACGGCGACGGCGAGTGGGACAAGTTGGCAGCCAATGCGCTGGGTTGGAACTTTGTCCCTGTGGGGGAGAAGCTAAATGGTCTCCGGCACTTTAGTTAAACGCACCAGAGACCTTCACTTGGGAATCGTGCTCCGCTGCCAAACTAGGCATTGTTGCAAGTATTCGATTGACGTTGAAGAAGGTAGAGTGGTACGGCAGGAGCATAGATATAATTCCAGGTGGTCATTCAGCAGGTCTACTGGTTGATGGAGCTGGCATGAGCATCCTGAATTCTGTGTTAGAGAATCGAAAACAAAGAGAATACGTTTATATCGTAGTGCAGTGAATCAAAGGGATAGAAGGGAGTGCGAATAAGTGCGATCGGCAGTGATATCCAGCTAACCCTGCAATGCAGACGGACTGCTGGCTCAAGCGTCGGCATTGCGTTTTAGGGTACTTGCAGCCGCTGATTTTTACCGTCGGATGGCTTGGGTTACTGACTGGGGTAGAGTAGTTAACTTGTCTTACTAGTTTTTAAGATTAAGTAGCTGTAACTCTTCTGTAGACCAGCACTATGCCTCATCCAGTTTCTAGATAGAATAGAGATTAGTTTCTGATCTGGCAGATGGAGAGGTAAACCCAAATGGTACAAACACCATCTAAAACACTGACATTGGCAGAGTTTTTACAATTACCAGACACGAAACCTGCAAGTGAATATATTGATGGTCAAATTATTCAGAAACCAATGCCCCAAGGGAAACACAGTGTTATTCAAGGGGAACTTGTACCTGCTATCAATGGAGTAGTTAAGTCTAAGCGTATTGCTCGTGCATTTCCTGAGTTACGCTGCACCTTTGGTGGTCGTTCAACTGTTCCTGACATTGCAGTTTTTCTTTGGAACCGGATTCCCCGTGATGAGAATGGAGAGGTTGCCAACACGTTTCCTGCTGCGCCAGATTGGACAATTGAAATCTTGTCTCCTGATCAAAACCAAACAAAAGTAACGAAGAATATCCTTCATTGTCTGCGGTATGGAACCCAAGTGGGTTGGTTAATTGATCCAGATGAACAAACCGTGTTTGTCTATCGCTCAAAACAAGAACCTGAAGTGTTGGATGAGCCAGATGAAGTTATTCCGATACCATCGTTTGCAAGTGAGCTACAGCTTACAATCAAAGATTTGTTTGCTTGGTTATTGGAGTAGGACTTGAGTAGTTTCCAGCTAGCTAACACTGCCTTGGTACGGACGGAACAGAGGTTAACGGTGAGAATTCAAAGTTATCTGCCGCCGCACAACTTTGCCCTTATCTGTCTTCTCAGCCGATGTAGATACAGTCACTGATGCTGGCATTCTCGAAATAATGGCAACGGCTGACTTAAAGGCAATGGCGAAGAAACGAGGAATTGCTGGTATCAGCCAAATGAAAAAGGATGATTTTGTTGAGGCGTTGAGTATTCCCTTGAAATAGCTAGATTATGAATACTTGAGTTTAGATTACTGGCCCGATCGCCCATCTCACAGCCTAGCAAGCGCGTTCCAGCAGAATAAAAGAAGTCCTCGGTGCTGAGTTTAATGTTACTTCCTACCGCTGAGCGCAACCGTTATACTCCTGTATTCCCTTAAGGAATCTATCCAGAGGGAAAACTGTCTCATGTCGCGTCGGCTGTTACGATCGCTACTTTTAAAGTAGCCATAGATAAAATAGGCATAGATCCATCACCGCATGAATAGAACTCGATGACCGCTTCTTCGCTGACGACAATCAAGTTTTTGCAGCATCCCACCTCTGAGGCGTGGATTCAGCAGGCGATCGATCACCTGGACGTGATTTTGCTGGATCATTCCCATTGTGAGCGCAAAGCGGCGGGCGTGGCATTGAATTTGATGTTTCGCTATCCGTCGAGCCACAAGCTGGTGAGAGCGTTGACTGCCATTGCTCAGGAAGAGCTAGAGCATTTTGAACAGGTAAATCAGTGGCTCGATCGTCGTCAGATTGCCCTTGCCCCCTTATCTGCTCCGCCCTATGCGGCTGGGCTGAAAGCTGAGATTCGGAAAGCTGAACCCGATCGAATGCTCGATTCGCTGCTGATTTCCGGGCTGATTGAGGCACGTAGCCATGAGCGATTGGGTTTGCTAGGGCTGCACTGTCCTGAGCCAGAACTCGCCAAATTTTATCGGGGACTGATGGCATCCGAGGCACGGCACTACGGCGCATACTGGACGCTGGCAATCACCTATTTCGATCGCGACCTTGTGAATCAGCGCCTGGAGGAACTGGCGATCGTTGAAAGTCGTCTGCTGGAAACCCTTCATCCCGAACCGCGAATTCATAGCTAGCCCAACCTCAAGCAGTCTTAAAACTGGCACTCCTCCCGGTTCAGCAGGAATGCGAAACGTTAGGATGCAGGTAGAAACCTTCCCGATCGCCGCGAATTTATCTGTATTGGTGAGGGAGGAGAACTTATGAAACGACCTGTTCGATGGCTTGCAATTCCCGCAGCACTGGCAGCGCTGTTTAGCCTGGTTCCTGCTGCTCACAGTAATCCTGTGCGAACTCCCCTGGCTGCGCCCGTTACCGTGACTGGAAGTTCGGGCGGTTCGCAGTCGAGTCAGTGTGGGTTTATTCCCGGTAGTCCAAACCAGGTGGTGGTGGTCAACCAACCCACATCGCTTCGTTTTAAGCTGCAAGGACAAGGACAGCCCACTCTGCTAATTCAAGGTCCGGTCAATCGCTGCGTGATGGCAGATCAATTTTCGGGCGGCATGATTGATGTGCCGGGTGTGTGGCAACAGGGAACCTACTCGGTATTTGTGGGCGATCGCGCTCAGACAAGCCACCCCTACACCCTCTCGATTACGCAGATCAACTAGTTCGTTTCATTGGTTTGAAATGTACACTGCTGAGAGAATCGTAAGCATTAGAAAGTCGATCCCGCTGCGGTTTGCCGCAACGCTGCTGATCCAGGCGGGGTTGATTGCGACGATTCCGGCTCAGGCAGTCTACACGCATCTGACGGGAAAGCCGATCGTTCTGCAAACCCTGCCCGTCGATCCCTACAACTTGCTGCAAGGCTATCACCTCACCTTCAGCTATCAAATTGCGAATTTACAAACGCTGGAAAAGCTTCCCGGTTGGGAGACGATCGCCCCGCAGCTCAACCCCCAGCCCAAAGCCGGAGATAGCTCCTCGACGCTAGATTTGCCCAGCACAAGCTTTTATGTGATTTTGCAGTCGCCCGATCAGATTACTCAGCCGCCTCAGCCCTGGAAACCCGTTGCCGTGTCCGATCGCTATCTCACTCGGCTTGAGCCAAATCAAACTGCGATCCAGGGTATTTATCAGCAGGGAACGGTGCGCTATGGGCTAGAAACGTATTACATCCCGGAAGATCAGCAGGTTGATCTGAATCAGCAGCTTCAACAAGTTGGGCAGGCATCGATTCAGGTTGAGGCAAAGGTGGGTACAGACGGGCATTCTGTGCCGCTTGGCTTTTGGGTCGATCAAGAGCGGTATCAGTTCTAGCCGCTCAACTCTTCTTTAGGGATTGCAAAGTTATTCAGTTGAGATTCTTCTAAGCGGCTTTGCTTTGCCGCAAAAACTTGAGGAAGATCTCAGTCAGGTTTGCCTCATCTCGCTCTAGCCGTACGATCGCCGCAGGTTTCAGGATATCGAGCACCGGGTAAAGCAACTGCGAATCTCGCACATAGACAAAGCGATCGTCCATTGTGCCGCCCAACGCTTCGATTTTGCTGATTTGAGTCGGGGTTAAATTTTCGGCTAGCTCGATTGTGTATGCCGTGCCAGAAAACTGCCGGATTAGCTCCGCTGTTGGCTCCTCGACAACGATTTCGCCCCGGTTGATGATTGCCACGCGATCGGACAGTTCCTCGGCAATATCAAGCTGGTGGGTGGTAAGCAGAATCGCTCGCCCTTCCTGGGCAATTTCGCGCACGAGCTGTTTGACTGCCTGGGTTGCTTCCACATCCAATCCTAGAGTTGGCTCATCAAGCAAGAGCAACTGCGGATCGTGAATCAGGGCAACGGCGATCGCCAGCTTTTGCTGCATCCCCCGCGATAGGGTTTGTACCAGTGCTCGTCGTTTTTCGACCAGATCAAACCGCTCTAGCAGTTCTTTACCGCGCTGTCGGGCAACCTTACGACTCAAACCGCGCAATACGCCAAAATACTCCAGATTTTCCTGAGGGGTAAGCCGCCAATAAACGTTGCGATTGCCTTCCAGCACTGCCCCGATCGATCGCAAAGCCCACGGATCACGGTGAGGATCGCGCCCAACAATTCGCACTTGTCCGGCATCAGGCAAAATCAGCCCGGCAATCATTTTGATCGTTGTTGTTTTGCCTGCCCCATTCGGACCCAGAAATGCCAGCACTTCCCGTGAGGCGATCGAGAGAGACACATCCTGCACTGCAACGGTCGGTTTTTTACGGTCTGGATAGGCTTTTCGCAGGTGGTGCGCCTCAAGGATGTTCATCAGGTTCAGCAAAGATTGAAAGATTCTCAGAATTTGCAGTATAGCGAGGGCGATCGAGCGTTAACAACCTCCACAAGGGTAGCTTCCGGCTATCACAACAAAAAATTAGGGCTGTCGCTAAGGCTGGATTCCGCATTTTTGTTGGCATTTCAACAGTTTTAATGCGATCGCCCTCCTTTGCTACTGCGACCGCTCACAGTCCTTCTGTCGTTCTACAGTCGAATTGCAACCTAATTCTGTGTTAATGCGATCGCTTGCAATTAGATTGCGACTCGATACATTGCCATTGCGAGCACTCACAGTTCTTCTGTCCGCTCTACAGACGAATTGCAACTCAATCCAGTGTTAATGTGATTGCTTGCAATTGGATTGCGACTCGATACATTGCCATTGCGATCGCTTGACTCCACTCATGCTCCAAACAACTCTGTCAGAAGATTGATGGGGCATTCCTTTTTAACTTGCAACCTGTAATAGGAACCTTACAAATTAGCTCACACCAGATTGAACTAATTTGATTCTTTTTCAAATTGTAGTGAGAGATTATGACACAGCAAACACACCGACAACAGCATGCATTTCTTGAAAAAGTATTAGAGCGGAGTAGTTTGGAAACGATTAATGATGCTCAACGGGCGACAAATATAGTCTTCCGAATTTTGCGAGACATGATGTTAAATAAAACAAGTGACAAGATTGAAAAGGAACTCGAAGAAAGAGCACCTGAATCCGAGCATGAAGTGGTAGACCTTTGGCAGGATCCTAACGTGATGGTTGCTTTCTTCAGTCGGATCAGTCCTGCACAAGACCTACATATTAAGCCAAAAACTTTCATGTTGCGCCTCAGAGAAGAAGGTACTTTACCAGAAGGGGTTCCTCCAGAGGAGGTTACAGCGGCAGTGTTCTCAGCTACGAAAGAAATCTTATCTGAAGAACGGAACCAAGAGATTGCTGCATTACTTCCAGGTGAAATTCGACAAATTTGGGAGCGTTCCTAATTAATTTTAGGTAGCAGTTCTCAGTACAGGACAAAAAAATAAGAGTTCTGGTTTTTGTCCTGTACCTAGGTAGCAGTTAGTAATGACGCATCAATCGCTTTGACTTCAATGGTGCTGGTAAGCGATCGCGCTCATAACAACTGTTGGGAAACACTGCACAATCGTTGAACTAGATTGGCTTTATCACAGAAGTACCACCCTCGCTAATAACGCAGAGGGCTAACGTTGTCCATCACCCGCCGCAAACAACCTCAAACGCACAACGAATACCCTCTCGACGATCGGTGTGCATGGGCATTGTGAGGTGACGAACGTTGCATCACTAATCGGTAAGATAGAGATAAACGAAGTAACCTGCAGGCACCCTCATGAATTCAACGACTGGATTGCTAACCCGCATTACCCAAACCCCTGGTCAAT
Organism: Leptolyngbya sp. GB1-A1; assembly: GCF_039962475.1. Taxonomy (NCBI): domain Bacteria; kingdom Bacillati; phylum Cyanobacteriota; class Cyanophyceae; order Leptolyngbyales; family Leptolyngbyaceae; genus Leptolyngbya; species Leptolyngbya sp. GB1-A1. The sequence continues at coordinate 6,824 of NZ_JAMPLI010000033.1, forward strand.
GTGGTGGTCGTCCATGTATTCGAGGGATGCGAATTCGAGTCACCGATATTTTAGAAATGTTAGCCGAAAATGTTAGTGTTGCTGAAATCTTAGAAGACTTCCCCGACTTGGAACTGGCAGATATTCAAGCATGCTTGCTCTTCGCTGCACGACGCACTGACTTTCCTAGATTGACGGCATGAAAATTTGGGTTGATCCTCAACTGCCTCCAATCCTAGCAAATTGGCTGACAAACACCTTTGGCTTAGAAGCTGCTGCCCTGCGGGACTTGTCACTTCGAAATGCTCAAGATATCGAAATTTTTGAAGCAGCACGAGCTGAAAACGCTGTGATTATGACAAAAGACAGCGACTTCATCGACCTGGTATGTCGCTTAAGAACACCTCCCCAGATTCTGTGGCTGACCTGTGGCAATGTCACGAATCGCTATCTGCAACAATTGCTGACCGCTACTTTGCCTGATGCGTTAGAACAACTACGGCAAGGAGAAATGATTGTGGAAATCAGCAATGCTCCTTAAATCACTCATCGACAAAGCCAAAACATCACCCTACAGATAACACTCTGATAACTTGACCTCGGATACTGACAAGTAGCATTGGAGTACTTTCATGACTGAGAACTCAAGCTACCTAACGACGCCTATCACCCGCCGCAGATAACCTCGGATACTTCACAGATACCTTCTCAACGGTCGACGTGCATTGGGATTGTTATGCCGTTTCGCCTAATGCATCACTTAATTGAACGCTCCAATCCATATCTCATCATGACTGGAACAATGATCTTATGTACTGGTCTAACCGGAACAAAGTAAGCTCGACCCAGCCAGTTATTGAACTTGACCACAGTTGAAACAACAACCCAGCATTTTTTCTCCTCACGCTCTAATTGGATCGAAACCCGGTAATCTAGATGCTTATCATCTTCGCCGAGCATAATCTCTTCGTTCTGCCTACGATCGAGTATCTCGAATGCGCCGACTGCTGTTCCTGGTTGAAGTTCTTCCTGACTAATGGATGGAATTGCATCAATCGATGTCTTTAGACCAAACGGGCGAACAATAACATTGCGGAGTTCCAATAATTGCGCGACCCACTGCGGCATTGTCAAGAAGATTGCTCGTGTCACTGAATCTATGTTTTGAGGTTGATCTTCTGGAAGCTGACATCTAAACGCATCAGCAAAATCGAGGCGTGGTAGCGATCGCACAGCTAGACTGGTGCTGGGAAGATCGATTTCTTGGACAACGATTTTTTCCATTTGTTCGCCTCCTCAACCTGGAAGATTGCTTCAACGATACTCTTCGGATTACCACCCCAGCCCTGAACTCAAGCAAGTTAATTTTGAGTACCAACCGATAGCGTCTTAACTGCGTGCCCGCTCAAAACTTGCGGCATAACAACTATGGTCAGCGGCGGCAAAAAGATAGGTCGTATGCGAGAGGTCTTCGTGCTGTGCGCTATACCAACGTGTTAGGCAAGACAGACTTGACTTTATTATGATGCATCAATTAGCCGACGCAGCCTTTCCTTTTCTGCCTTTAGGTCATTTTTCAATTTTGCTATTGCTTGCTCAGTTTCCTCTAACTTTGATAGTGAATCATCTATCATTTTTGAGGATTGTTGCAGAGCTTTTGGAACTTCTTGACTTTTTCGCATCGATTCTTCCAAGTACTCAGAATCAGAAGCATCAATGTCTAAAGAAGAACCTATTTGCTGAAACATAATAGGATCTATAAAGTCAGAGCGAGATTTGATACGTTCAAGTACCTGTATTACGTCATCAAGGTCTGTCCGAAATCTATCTAGAAAACCTCCTGAATTCATTCCTTAATCTCCTTGCTATAAGTTACGATGAATTGATGGCCGAAGCTAATTCTACCGGTAGCAAACAAATATGATCGTCTTGGCTCTGAGCCTAACAATTTATTATAGGGACCCTATCTGTCTATCTCCCCGTATTGAGTAAATCAACAGATTCTCTGCTGGATGTTCCCCCTAAATCCGGGTTTAAGCAGTAAGGCTGCTGGATATCTTGCTCAGTCGGGTTGGATAAACAGCAAAGTTCTAGATATCTATCTTTGCTCAATGCACGATCGCCCGAAAGACCAGTATTGCGACCAAAGAAAAACTTTGATACGGTTGGGATGGCTCTTTTATTGCAACGAGTGAGCCACCATCCTCTAGAGATTGACTGAGGGAGTTTCGATTACCACATAGGGTAAATTCGATCGCTGACTAAGAGTGTTTGCACCACTCAAAGCCAGCTAACCTCCCGGACTGGTATAGGCAGTCTGAAAGGCTAGAACGATTATAGTTCCAGCCGATCGGTCATGTTTGAAAGTCTTCAAGTTAGTCTCTAGGGTTTCTTTACCCTAGGAGATTTGAATATGACATATCCCACCGAGTCGCAAACGGCTGTCGGTCAAATTTTGTCCGCGTATTTTGAGCGAGAAGCGGTCAACATTCTGCTAATTGGCAATCCTGCTGCCGTGGAACAGTGTGTGATTGAGCTGGAGCGCAAAGGCTTTTGTGATAGCTATGCCTGAAGTCCAGCTTTGCCTTTACCCGAAAATGCTTCTGTCATCAAACCGCAACCTGGAGCCGTAATGCGAGTGTATAAACGCTGGTATCCGCCTGCACAGCGCATTCCGTTGTAGGGGCGATTTTTACAGAAGGGCGATCGTTTATAGATAGGGGCGATCGTTCTTCGTGGCAGGGATTGTTCTTTAGAGCGCTCTGCCACCACTCATAGCCAGTCAGAGCGAATCGCTTCTATCTAATGACAGAGACAGACTGTATCCGTAAGTGCCTGTTCAATAGCAGAGATTTGTTTATGATTGGGGGAATCCACCGATCGCCCTCGATGCTATGCTGCTGGACTCTAGTTTTTCGACTCGTCAATTTGCTTCTACCCGCCCAGTCGATTATCTGCGGCGAACCGTGCGTCCGATCGGCGTATATGCGTTGCGGGGGTTAGCGTCAGACGGAAAGCGGTTGCTTGCGCTGGATACGGTGCGCGGCTATGTGGTGGAAGTAGACTGCGGTAGCGATAATACTGCGGTTGTGAATCCGCTGAAAGTGAAGGATTTTCAAGATGCTGCAGGGCTGGCACTAGCAGACGATCGCCTCTGGTTCACTCAGAAGAATGACGTTTTTTGGTGCAGCTTGACCGATTTTGAGCCGCAGCATTTTGTCAGCCTGCCCTACGATGCGAATGGGGTTGCAGTGTGGCAATCGACGGTTTATGTCACCTGTCAGAGGGCAGGCTACCTGATGATCTTCGATCGCAAAACGGCACGCCAAATCACCAAGTTTCCGCTGCCGGGGGTTGGGGCAGAAAACATCACGGTTCGAGATGAGGAACTGTGGCTGTGCGACGACGAGGAACGTACGGTGTACTGCCTGGATCGGGCAACGGGCGAGGTGCAGTTTAGCGTTTTAACGCCCTACGATAAGCCGTCTGCCCTGTCGTTTCATCCCCATCCGCAAACCGGGGAACCCATTCTCTATGTGGCTTATGCGGGAGAGGAAATGTACATTCGCGACAATCCCAACGATGCTGAAAGCCCACAAGAGCTAGCCGTTCGCGATCGCACCTTTATTCATCCGCTTCATTTTTGCTATTACCCCGATCGCAACTTTGCCCTGTCGAATGGCTATCTGGTGGAAATGGCATATGTCGAAGAGCTGTCGCCCCTGGAAGAAGTGACACTGACCAATCTCGAATGGCGAATTGCCATGCCTGCGACGACCGATCGCCAGAAGGTGTTGAGCGTGGAACCCGTTGGGATGCCCTTTACAGAGGAAATCGAGAACGGACAGCACGTTGCGGTGTTTCGGTTCGATCGGCTGGCGGCTAACGAAGGGCGCATTTTTGGCTGGAAGGCGTTGCTGGAAGTGCGGGGAATCAAATACCAAGTCACGCCGCGCCAGGTGGAGAAAAGTCAGCCCCTGTCTCAGGAGTTGGCCGATCGCTATCTGGTCGATGATGATGATCTGGCAATGGATACACCCATGATTCAGCAGGCAGCCCGAGAGGCGATCGGCAGTGAAACCAATCTGCTGCGAAAAACGCTGAAGATTCGGAACTATGTGTACGATCGGATGTCCTACGGCATCAAGCCGCATATCGACACGCCGGATGTCGCCCTGGAGCGAGGAGTGGGTTCCTGCGGTGAATATGTAGGAGTTCTGCTGGCTCTGGCACGGCTCAACGGCATTGCCTGTCGCACGGTGGGTCGCTATAAGTGTCCGCCCGACCCCGATAAGCGGAATGTTTCCCTGGAACCGGACTTCAACCACGTTTGGGTCGAGTTTTACATTCCCGGCTTTGGCTGGCTCCCTATGGAATCGAACGTGGATGATGTGAACGAAGGTGGCCCTTATCCGACTCGATTCTTTATGGGACTACCCTGGTATCACGCTGAGATTGCTAAAGGCATTACGTTTGAATGGATCACGGCAGCAGACTTGCCCGATAATGTGTCGATCGGCGATCTATCCCTGAATCACGTCCGGTTCACCATCCTGGAAGAACTACCCCCACCCGAAGAAAACGATTAAGAGGAGGATAGGTTAGCGCAGCGCACGCATCAGCTTTAGGAAATGGTGAACCTTCAAAGCCATTATTGAGAACAATCCTGAAGCAATTGTGCGCTTTTTGGTATTGAATTTGGGATTGAGTAACTGTTTGTTTCAAGCATGCAAAATACGGAGAAAGTTAAAGCTCAAATTCGAGCCACCTTTGCTCAGATTGAATATCCCGGTGATTGGTGTCTGAAGAGAAGCAATGAAGGCGACGAACCATTTTTGCTGGAACAGGAGTTTAAAGGAAAAGATAAATGGGAAGTTCTTGATCCCAAATTTATAGATCAGGCTCCGGGTGGTTTTGCCTCGGCATTAAGCTTCTTCTCAGAGGAGGCATTTCGCTTTTACCTTCCCGCTTACCTGATTGCCGATATTGATGAATGTTTGCAATGCAGCAATCCAATTTTTCACCTGACCCACGGTCTTACGAATTCCTCTCGAAACGATCGCATTAATCCAAGACGTTATGGAGATCGAACCTGGTTTGACCACGCCCAGCACCGATTTTCGGTTTTTACTCGTGAGCAAGCAGCGGCGATCGTGGCTTACTTAACCTTAAAGCGAAACGCAGAGAACATTATTGAATTTGAGCAACAGCAAATTGATGAAGCCCTCAAAAACTACTGGTATCAGAGGGCTCCGACTTTGGAGAATTTTGAATGAATCGGAAGTCTTCCACGCATGAAGGGTTGGGGGACTGCAAGGCAGGTTGGAGCGCGGGGATTGCTTCTCTCAGTTCAGCCTTTGCCGTTCGATCGATCGTCTGAAATCATGGCGCGGATGCTTTCCACCGAGGCGGTGATGCTGCGCGGGTCAATAAACATGACTTTGCTGCTGTCGCTGGTTCCGATCGTCTTGCCCATGTCCATGTAGTTCTGCGTCATCAAGAATTGCAGAGCCTCGCGGGCATTGGGGTCAGATTGCAGCGTTTTGCCGATAATTTGCAGGGCTTCAGCCGTTGCCTGGGCTTTGAGGACTTGCTCTTGACGGGCAGCCTGGGCACGCAGAACGGTTGCTTTTTGTTCGGCTTCCGCCCGCAGCAGCAGGGATTTTTGCTGTGCTTCGGCATCCAGGATTTGCGCTTCGGCTTTGCCTTTGGCGGAGTTGACCGACGACTCGCGATCGCCCTCCGAAGTCAGGATTGCTGCCCGTTTGCGACGCTCTGCTGACATTTGCAGTTCCATCGACTCCTGCACCGCCTTCGAGGGAATGATATCGCGCAGTTCCACCCGAGTAACTTTCACGCCCCAGGGATCAGTAGCAATATCTAAATCGCGCAGCAGCAGTTCGTTAATTTCAGAGCGAGCCGTAAAGGTTTCGTCGAGTTCGAGTCTGCCCATCTCCGATCGAATTTGGGTCAGCACCAGATTTACCATCGCCGATTGCAGATTTTCCACCTTATAAAAGGCGCGTTCCATATCGACAATTCGCCAGTAAACCACCGCGTCCACGGTAATCGAAACGTTATCGCGGGTAATGCAAGTTTGGGGCGGAATATCCAGCACTTTTTCCCGAATTGTTTCCTGGTAGGCAATGCGATCGATAAACGGAGCCGTCAAGTTAAATCCGGGAGTCAGTTTGCGGTTATAGCTGCCCAATCGCTCGACCAGAGCTTCATTTCCCTGGTTCACAATTCGCACGGAACCTGCAATGCCTGCGCCGCCCAGTGCCAGTGCGATAAAGGCGAGAAAAGCTTCCATTTTTAATACTCCTTATCCAGATGGATTGAAATTGAATAATTCGAATTGAGGTCAGTCGGAAGATGAGGGCGTGGGGAGGGGCAAGTGAAACTTGTTTGCCGTTGCAACCGAGCGAAGCAGTTCTCTCTACGGGGTAATCGCCCTGAGTAACTTCTTAAAAAAGAACTTGCTGCGTAACTTCTGAGGGCAGCGAAGAACCCCTTTTTCCAATCGCCAGGCAACTTTTTCCAATCTGCAAGGCAACTCCCCTCTAAGAGAATCAAATGTTTATCCCTAAATTCCCAATCGCCCTGCTTCATTCTTCTCAAAAAAGATTCTTAACTCCCATTTCCCCATCTCCTCACAGCCCCGATCGCAGCAAATTCTCAGGCATCACAATCAGCGTCGTACCGCGTCGCTCGACCACATAAACCTTCTGGTTTGCAGGAATGGTTAACCCTTCGTCGTCGCAGCGTGCCTGCCAGGAATTGCCTTCGTAGATGACCCGTCCGGTTTGACCGGGCAGGATAGGGGTGAGGGTTTGAGCCTCGCGGGTGTCCTGGATTAAGTGATGGGTTTTGCGGGGCAGCAGGCGACGAGTCAGCAGCGTTAGCACAACTGAGAGAATCAGCCATAGCCCGACCTGAATTCCCAGACTGGGCACAAATTGAGCCACGATCGCCACCAGGATCGCGCTGATGCCCATTGTTAATTCCACAAACGCAGTCGGCAGGATAAATTCCAGCACACACAGAATTACGCCTGCAATCAGCCACAGCATCGGAAGACTGAGCGACATATCCCCAAAATTCCCTTAGGTAAGGCGATCGTTCAACCCCGCTTCTGACAGAAAGATCAAGAATTATTTCGGAAGAAGCTTGCCAGAGTAGAGATCACACGATATACAAGAACGAATCTATCCTAGCTTGTCCGTTCTTTTGCTGCCCAGTCAGCTTACCCTTAGGGGGGAGTCAGGATTCAGTTTCAGGGTTTCAGTTCGTGTCGCCGTGAGCAGTGCTGTTATGCAGACGATTATGCAGACCATGCAAATTCAGTGTCCAAATCCAGAGTGCCGTCATCCTGCAAAGCTCACCGATCGGCAATGCGAGCAGTGCAATGCGCCAATAGTGCGTCAGTATCTCTGGGCAGTGGGCGCAAACGCAGATCAAATTCCGGTGGGAGCGATCGTGGGCGGTCGATATGCAGTGATCAGTCCCCGAATCTGGCTCGATACTCAGCCTGCTCAGTTGCCGGATGCGTCCTTGAATTTGCCGGATGCAGCTCTGCCCTACCTGCACCTCTATACCGATCGCCTGCATCTGCCCGGACTGTATGACTTGTATGCTCAGGGTCAAACCGCGCCGCCGATTTTGCTGCTAGAGAATGCGCCAATGACGGCAGATGGCGTACTGCTGCCTACTTTGGCATCTCTCTGGTCGAGCGCAAGTCCGGTGCGTCAGTTGTACTGGCTCTGGCAGCTATTGGATCTATGGCAGCCGCTCCAGCGCGAGGGCATGACGCGCAGTTTGCTGATGGTGGAAAATTTGCGAGTTGAGGGTTGGCGAGTTCGGCTGAGAGAGCTAATTGCGGATGAGATTGCCCTTGCCGTCACCGAATCCCCGGATATTGAATCCCCAGATTTAGATTCTCCCTTAAACGCTCCAATCCATGCGCCCACTCTGGTAGATTTGGGACAGTTCTGGCAGCCTTGGGCAGACGCGGCACAGCCAGAAATCAGGGAATTCCTACAGGCGCTCTGTCAGCAAATGCAGACCCTGGCCACTCCGGCAGAGCAGCATGAATTTCAGACGATCGCCCATCAGCTCAACACCTTCTTGCTGGAACAGGCGGCGCAGCTTCCGCTTAAACTGACGATCGCCGGAGCCACCCATACCGGACCTCAGCGCACCCACAACGAAGATACCTGCTATCCCGATCAGTTTCAGTTGCTCACCAACGATGGGCTGATGCCTTATACGGCGATCGTCTGTGACGGGGTAGGCGGACACGAAGGCGGTGAAGTTGCCAGCCAGCTTGCCTTGCGATCGCTCAAGTCTCTGCTGCGGGCGTTCTTTGCCGAAATTGCCGAACAAACAGAAGTCGTGTCGCCCACGGTGATCGCTCAGCAGCTCATCGAAGTGGTGCGAATCGTGAACAACCAGATTGCTGCCCAAAACGACGTTCAGGGGCGATCGATGCGGCAGCGCATGGGTACAACGCTGGTGATGGCACTGCAAGTTCCGCAAAAGCTTCCCACCGGCAGTAATTCCCATGAGCTTTATATCGTTCATGTGGGGGATAGCCGTGCCTACTGGCTGAATTCGCAGTCCTGTTTGCGGTTGACCACGGATGATGATGTGGCGGTGCGAGAGGTTCGCCTGGGGCGCAGTCTTTATCGAGAAGCACGGCAGCGATCGGATGCGGCAGCCCTGGTTCAGGCGATCGGCACACGCGACGCAGATACGCTGCAAATTACCGTCCAGCGATTTGTGGTGGAAGAAGACAGTCTGCTGCTGCTGTGTTCCGATGGGCTGAGCGATCATCAGCGAGTTGAGCAATCCTGGAACGCGATTACTCAAGAAGTGATGCGCGGCAAAATGACCCTCGAATCTGCCGTCGAATCCTGGATCACGATCGCTAATGAGCAAAACGGACACGACAATGCCTCGATCGTTTTAATGCACTGTCAGATCAATCCTGCGATTCAGCTCTACGAACCGCGTCCTGCGATCGAGCCTCAGCCTGTCACGTCAGACGCTACACCCGAAACTGACTTAACCGAATCCTCTAGGGCACTGCTCTACGACGAATATGCTGACTCGGCTCCTTCGTCAGAAAAATCTGCTCCCCGTCCCTGGGCGATTGCGATCGGGCTGGTGGCTACCCTGGTGACTGCGGCGGCAATCGGGGTCGGAATCTGGCGCACGGCTGATCCAATCGGATTCCAGCAGACAATCGAGCGGGTCATTCCTACGGATCGGGAATGAGTCACCGATCGCCAGTACAATATTTTCTGCAAGATAGGATCTTCTGCAAGACAGGCGAGCAAGTAAATAATGGACTATCGACAGGCAGGGGTTGACGTAGAAGCAGGGCGGGCATTTGTGCAGCAGATTCGCACAATGGTCGAGCGCACCTTTCGCCCCGAAGTGCTCAGTGGCTTGGGCGGGTTTAGCGGCTTTTTCGAGCTGCCCAGCGGCTATCAGCAGCCCGTCTTAGTCTCTGGAACTGACGGTGTGGGTACAAAGCTTAAACTGGCGCAGCAGGGCGATCGCCACAACACGGTCGGGATCGATCTGGTAGCAATGTGCGTGAACGACGTGCTTACTTCTGGCGCAGAACCGCTGTTTTTCCTCGACTATTTGGCGACCGGAAAGCTGAACGGTGATCAGTTGACAGAAGTCGTCGCGGGAATCACCGAAGGCTGTCAGCAGGCGGGGTGTGCGCTGTTGGGGGGCGAAACGGCAGAAATGCCAGGGTTTTATCAGCCGGGGGAATATGACCTGGCAGGCTTTTGTGTGGGCATTGTGGAGAAAAGTCGAATTTTGAACGGGTCGCAGGTTCAGGTCGGTGATATCGCGATCGGTCTAGCCAGCCAAGGGGTTCACAGCAACGGCTTCAGTTTGGTGCGAAAAATTATTGAAACGAGCGGACAATCGCTGGTCGATCGCCCCGCCATTCTGCAAGGCAAAACCCTCGGCGAGGAACTGCTGACCCCCACCCAGATATATGTCAAGCCCGTTTTAGCTGCGCTGCGATCGGGTCTGGAGATTCACGGCATGGCGCATATCACGGGTGGCGGGCTGCCGGAAAATTTACCGCGCTGCCTGGGAGCCAATCAGTCGATCCAGGTGAATGCTCAGAGTTGGACGGTTCCGCCGATTTTTGAATGGCTGGCAACGCAGGGGCAGGTCGATCGCCTGGAAATGTTTAACACGTTCAATATGGGAATTGGCTTTGTGGTACTGGTATTGCCCGATCAAGTCGATCGCACTTTGGAGCATTTTCACGCGCAGCGGGTGTCTGCCTGGGCGATCGGCGAAGTGGTTTCTGGAACCGGAGAACTGTTGCTAAAGTAGCATTCTCTCTAAATTGTTGCTGATTTCTCTGTAATCCTATCAATTTCTCTATCTGCAATAAAATCTGCAACAAAAAGAAGGAAACGGTTTGCAGAACGGTAAGTGAATTCAAGCACAAACCGGGCTATTCCTCGCTCGCTGCGCTGCTTTTACCAAAAATGTAGCCTACTACAGCCGTCAACGTTGCTGTCAGGGTCGATCGCGCTCAGTCCTGCCATTCCTGAGAATATTCTTTGTTAAGGAAAACCGTCACACTAATAATCATTAGTGCCGCCACTAAAAGAACTCCTACCGCGTACAGCAGAAGCTCTTTGATTAAATCAGCCTGTGCCTTGCGCTCTTCTCGTCGCAGGCGCGATCGACGCTCTTCTGGCGTTTCGGACTGAATATCAATTTTGATGTTTGCAGGATTGATCCCTAATTGCCGCAGGTAGTCGTCTGTGGATTCCACCGGAATCTGAGGATGCGCTGCCTGGGGTGGAACACGTAATGGTGACCAATTCCCATAATCGATAGCCGTAACTAATCTAATGATGGAAATCGATTAATGGCGGTCGTTACTCCTACCCACAATGATTTTGTGCTGAGGTTTATCCAGCTATAGCTGAATCTAAGCTCATTATAGGCGCGTTAATTAAACAACGAGTAAACAATCAATGCACAAAATTTATGTAGAAGTTCCGCTAGAAAGAGTAAAGTTCGCGTTCTGCCTAGCCCAGGAAGGCAAAAGGACTGCCGATCGCGTGGATAGATGCGGTGCGTGCCCCATTTGCCCAGCAGGTGCGCGTCAGAATGGCATTATCGAAGTTTGCGTTGTGCAATCGGGTTCCGGTGAAACTGGCATCGGTGAGATCAGCAGATTGAAAGCTTGTTCCCCACTGAACCGTCAGAGCTGTTACGGCTTGGCGAATCATTGAATGTTGTCCGTCACCCTTCAGAGCACGCCAGCACTGATAGCCTGTCAGCATTAGAACGCAAGGCACAACCGCCACGATCGAGGCAACGATGTGAGTGATAGCAACGGTAGAGGCAAACCCCAGGATAAACACCGCAATAATCAGAGCCGCAGACCCCATCCCGATCGCCGCCCATCCCCCAGTCGCTAGCACTGTTGCCGTCACAGTTGCGGCTAAGACGGTGAGAACGATCGTGATCGCGTTTGCAATCGCAAAGGCAATCGAGAAGGCAATTGGGTTGATCAGAGTTGCGATCAGGGGTCCAGTCGCCGCCACCGAAACCGCTACCGCAAAGGCAATCAGAAACAGACTGAAGCCTGCCTTTAACCCGTGCCGCGTTGAAACAAACGTATAGCCAATCAGCAGCAGCAGCGTTGTCCAACCTGCAATGATTTCTTCAAATCGGGTCGTATGAACACGGATCTCGAGATTGACGATCGTTCCCATAATGCCTGCTCCAATGCCTAGCAGAGCTGCTAGCACCAGCAAACCCAGCGTCAGTAAGATTTTGCCGCGCAACCGTAACCCGATTCTGGCTCCTGCAAAATTGGCGCCCCGCAGCACTGATCGCCGAAAAGTGGTGCCGCGTAAGTTTGCCTGAGTGAAATCTGCGCCCGACAAATCCTGTCCCTGGAACGACAGTCCACTCAGATTGAGCCTGCTAAAGTTGCGTTCGCCCTGCTGATATAGTCTTACAATTTCATCTGCTTCTACCATGTGACTCACCTCATGGATAAACTTGATGCATCCTGACTGGCGCAGGTAGTTCTACCAAATCCTGCCAGCCTTGATTGCTCGCTGCTCAATCGATGCTCAATACTCAATCTCAATTGATCATTACCCTGACTAATGCTTGTCACGTCAGCGATAGTATGCTTTGCCGCTAGCCTCTGGAACGGGTAGATGAGCAAGGAGGTAGGTGCACGACATCGAAGCCTAACATATTGGCAAAGCATGGGTTGCGTTGAACTTCCAGTGAAGCTATTCTCTCAACCGTCTCTTAATAGATTAACAAAGAGATTATCCGTTTCCTAAACACCCTTTTGCTGATGCCGATCGCTGCGAGGCTGATGCAGTTTGTGATTTAAGCCGCTCTTCAGGAAAGGCAAAATTCTGGTACAGGATCACTGCCCCGTACCTCTCTGTCCTAACCTGAGTTTATCTTGATCTGAATTTGTCTTGACTTGAATTGTCCTAATTTTGTGCCCTCACTGGGAGAAGCAATATCAGGAGCCTTATTGATCATGAAACCTTTTGATCATGAAACCTTTTGACTATAAGTTAAAGCTGTGTAACTATCCCTGAACGTAATGATTTTTAGGGATTGTAGCCAGGACTACTTTCCGCTAAAACGCGTTCAGAAGATGGGCTGCGATTCGCTGAGCTGCTCCACTCGTTCCCATGCGCTGCTGCCCGTTTTGCTGAATCTGATACAGGCGATCGGGGTCATTGAGCAACGCCTTGACCGCAGATGGAACGAGGTGCGGCTGGTTGACCAGCGTAACCGAGCAGCCCAGCAATCGGGTTTGAGCTTCGGCAAAGGCAGGTGTGAACTGGGGTCCCTTTCCGGGCAGCGTAATCACGGGTTTACCCAAGCCTGCAAGCTGTTCAGTTCCCGTTCCTGCCATTGCGATGCCTAAATCTGCCTGATGCAGGCAGTTGTTAAACGCAGGGGTTAGCACCAGCCGCGCATTGGTTTGTCCATAAGATTCATCTGTTTGCTGCCGCCAGCCCTGGACGCGGAGCGTTTGCTGAAACTGGGTCAGATCTAGCCCCGGAGCGATCGCCGCCACAAATAGCAGGGATCGATCGGGCATCATCTTTTGCAGGGCAGTCGCAGACTCCACAATCAGATTCCAGTTGTCATACGCTTCAGGAATCCGTGAGCCGGGCAGCAGGGCAACGGTCATCGGCGGCGGCTCCATCGACGGCTCCATTGACGGCAGAAAGGAATCACCGCTCGGCTCCAGGCCATCCATCATTGGATTGCCCATATCGAAGGCGCGAATCTGCCATTGCTGCAAAAAGTTCGTCGTGATTCGATCGCGGGGAAACACAGCCCGACAGCGCGGACGGCTCATCAGCCATCGTTCCCAGGGCAAGTACACCGACCCCGACCAGCTTTCGAGCTGCTCAAACCACGATCGCCGGGGCAGCAACCCATGTTCATCCCGCAAATAGTATTCAGATTTCGCCGTGCCCACGAAAGCATAGGGCGCACCACTCCACCAGGCAAACAAGAGGGGCACAATGTCTCCTACTGCCAGAATGACGCCGCCCTGTTTTGCCCACGATCGCACGGTCTGAAGTTGAGTGCGGGTGAGCTGTACCAGTCCGCCTCGTAAATCCCTTACGAGCTGCCGCCCATCCATGTAGACAAATCCGCCTGAGGGCATCAGCTTCACGGCTCCCACAATCGGAATGCCCTGCTGCTGGTAGGCTCGTCCTGCTCCGACGATCGGCAGTGCGGCTATTTCGATCGCGGTGCACTGCTGCTGGAGTGCTTGCACAATTCGCAGCGCGATCGTGTCTTCCCCGTGTCCGTTACTAATACAAAGGAGACGCATGGCAAAGAAGGCGCAGGGTTAAAAGAATTTGCTGAATCAGGTGAACCCAGCCTAAAGCTCACTCACCTGGACGGCATCAAATTCGGCAATCAGATCGTCTACAAGCCGCATTACCTCATAAAGAAAAAGGTATTTATCTGAATTGCCATAGCGGTTGCGGTAGATGACCGTTTCCAGGTCGCGCACCCCCGAAGTAAAGCGGTTTTTGACCCAGGAGAGCGTCGCTGTGGGAACTTGTAATTCCGAGTTTCGTACCAGTTTCTCACAAATTGAGATTGCATCAGATTGCCGGATGAGTCTCACAAATCGCATCTGTACGCCCATCCCTGTGGGTAGCTCAACGCTATGATCGGGATGCAAAATGGTTTCTGGCTCCTGAAGCTTTTGTCTCAAAATCTGAAGTACATAAACTTCCTCAGATACATAGGCTCCTGCTCGCGACGGGAGAACTGGCTGTAGGCTATCAGTAAAGCGGCAGTTGAGATCTTGAATGGCTGCTTCGGTGTGAATCAACCGGGAGCTTAGCTCGTTGATAGTCTCGTTTAAGGATTGTTCCGGGAACTGGCTGAGCTGGTGTTTCAGTGCTTCAAGCTCTTCGCCGATCGCCGCTGGCGCAAAATGCTGCGAAAAATAGTTCAAATGTGCCTGAAGCTGGTGCAAATACTGCTCAATGTGCTGCACCCGATCGAGCAACTGCGGCAGTTCATCCAGCCTTTGCTGAAGGGTCTCGTAGTCCGATCGCAAACTGGAGACATCCTGCCGTAAACTGTTGACTTCGCCTGTCTCCAGCGCAATCAGACGATTCTGAGTTTTCGCGTAGGATTCTGCCATTGCCCGCCGCATCCGCATCAAAATTGCTTCCTGACCCGGCACGGTTGGGGCTGCTCCTGCAAGGCGATTAACAAATGCCGTTTGGTCAGCGCAGGCCTGCTCAAGGCGGTTGATCCGAAGCTGACTTTGTGTCCTGGAGACTTCAATCTGGCGACGATGCCGACTGTTTAAACCCACTGCAATCACAAGGGGCAGCATTCCCAGCACTGCCGGAATCACTGCTTGAGTAAATAGCGCAATCAGCAAACAGACCACCGAGATTGCGATTGCCAGGATTTCTACCGACCCTGTCCAGTCCTTTGACACATTCCTCACCCTGATGCAACTTAATACTAGATAGAACCTAAGCCGAAATGCGGGTTCTATCAAGCTAATCAGAAACTTTCTTCTAAGAATAATGCAGCGGAACAGTCAATCGCAGGCGATTTGGGGCTGCTATTCGTAATTCCCGAGGTTCTGATATCGGTATTGGGTGTAAGCATTAAATAGGACACCCACCAGGCTACAAACAGTACCAATCAATACAACACCCTGGACTTGGCTGCCGCTTCCAAAAATACTCAAAAAGTAGGCAATTTGAGCAATTGCGAACTGGCTTAACGACTCCTGCTGGGGCAAGTATGCCCACCCGCGTGCGATCGCAAACAGAACGATTGTAAGAACAACAGGCGCGATAAAGCTAAAGATTGCAGTAAGCACCAAGGAGCGAAAAAGATGAGTGATGTTAGTCATAGCGGCAGAAGGGGTGGCGGACAACGGGAAGGTTCTGCATTCAATGTTCAATTTCTTAAGTTCTAAGATAGTCGCCGATCGCCGATGTTCCGAGCACCTGTCAGAAATCTTAAATGGTTATTAAGAAACGCTGTCCACACAGACATAGGTTATGTTTAAGATGACAATTTTTTACAGTATGTTTTTTTATAGTCTGTAAGAATTAGCTCGATCGGTGGCTCTGTACAGGAATTAAGAAGATTGACTCAAACGGGACAAACAACAGATCTGGGACGATGGCTCCGACGTCTGCTGGCTGCAACCCTCTTGGGCGGGCAGGTGGTGGTTCATTTGCTGAAAGGCAAAGTCCAGCGGCGTAATACGATCGATCAAATGGTGGCAGTCGGTCCGGCTTCGGTACTGGTCGCGCTGCTGACGGCGGCCTTTGTCGGTATGGTGTTTACGATTCAGGTATCTCGCGAGTTTATTCGCTTTGGGGCAGGGTCGGCGATCGGAGGCGTGTTGGCGATCGCGCTGGCGCGAGAACTGGCTCCGGTACTGACTGCTGTGATTCTGGCGGGTCGGGTGGGGTCTGCCTTTGCGGCTGAAATTGGCGCAATGCAGGTAACAGAGCAAATCGACGCGCTGTATATGCTCAAAACTGACCCGATCGACTATCTGGTGATTCCCAGAGTCGTCGCCTGCTGCCTGATGCTGCCAATCCTCACCATTCTTTCGTTTATGACAGGTCTGATTGGCGGATTGCTGGTTGCTGATACGCTTTACAACATCTCGAACGAAGTTTTTCTCAACTCGGTGCGCGACTTTTTGACCCCATGGGATCTGGTGAGCGGCATGATCAAAGGCGGCGTCTTTGGTTCGCTGATTGCCGTGATTGGCTCAAGCTGGGGACTCACGACTTCGGGCGGCGCAAAGGGGGTAGGGCAATCGACCACAACGGCAGTCGTCACGGCACTGCTCACGATCTTTATTACAAACTTTTTCCTTTCCTGGCTGATGTTTCAGGGTCCGGGTAGCGAGCTGTTTAATCTATAACGGTTTAATTTGTAGCGGTTAATTTACAACGGTTCAATTTGTAAGGTTAATCGGTGGAGTTGCTGAGGCGGTGACAAGCGGTTTTCCTCTGGGGGCATCAGGCTGAGCAGGTAAAACCACATTCAGCGTCGCAGATTAAGCCTGTCCCTTAAAATAGAAAAGGCTTTGTTTAACGTTTGAGGGATGCGATCGCCATGACTACCTCACCCACCGCTTCGACTCCACCTGCTGCCACTGAGACAGTTCAGCTTGAACCCAGCTACGCAATTCCGATCGTGCTGGTGCTGGCGGCGATTCCCCTCTGGTTTGTTAATTCCTGGGTGAGTGGGACGATCGCCCTTTTGGGTTTGTTTCTTCTCATTCAGGCAGCAACATTGCGGCTGCGATTTACGCCCGTCGCCCTGGAGGTGTATCGAGGAGAAAAGATGATTCGCTGCTTTCCCTATCAGGAATGGCAAAACTGGCGCATTTTCTGGGTTAACGTTCCGATTTTGCTGTACTTCAAGGAAGTGAAGAGCATTCACTTTTTGCCTGTGCTGTTTGATGCGAAACTGCTGCGAATTTGCCTGGAGCAACGCTGTCCCCGCATTGATTCAGTGAGCGATCGATAATTTTGTACAGCCTTCAGGCTGTGATTCATTAAACTGCGAATTAAGCATTATGAATTCTGATTCGTCTTTTCCTTCAGACTCAACTGGAAGACCTCCCATTCCTCTCAATCTCGGCTCTAGCAGCGTTCCTCCCAGCGCGGCAGCGTCTTCGGCATCTGCGGCAGAAGTAAACGACTTGGAGCGGCGGGTCGCGGATCTGCGCCAGCAAGAGAAAAAGCTTCAGCAGGAAATTGCATCGCTGCAAACTTCCTATAATGCAATGCTGCAACGGCAAGTCACCGAAGCTCAAACAGCGATCGGGCGACTGGTAAAGGAAAGCTTGGGCGATCTGGAACAGCGCAAACAGGCACTTCAGCTATCGATTGAGCAGCTAGAGCGGCGGCAGGAGCGGATTAAAAATGAGATGAGAACTACCTTTGCCGGAGCGTCGCAGGATTTAGCCATTCGTGTGCAGGGCTTCAAAGATTATCTGGTGGGCAGTTTGCAAGATCTGGCAGCCGCCGCCGAGCAGCTTCAGCTCACGCCGCCGATCGAGGAAATCCAGCAGCGTCCGGTAGCCGCTAAAGCCCCAACCAGTGCCCCAGCAGGCGGACAACCGCCGCAGCCCGAAGCTGCAACGCCTCAGTTCGCCGAGAAGAAGTTTCAGGACGAAACAAAAATCATTCGCAAACTGCTGGATCAGTATCGCACCATGCCCGATTACTATGGTCCTCCCTGGCAGTTGCGCCGCACCTTTGAGCCGATTCACGCCGAGCGAGTGGCAAACTGGTTCTTTACGCAGGGTGGGCGGGGCGCAATTCGATCGATGGGGTCACGCCTGCAAAACATTCTGATTGCCTCAGCCGTGATCTCGATTCTGAACGAGCTATACGGAGAGCGGCTGCGCCCGCTAATTCTGGGCAATTCTCCTGAACGGCTGGGGGAGTGGCGGCGCGGCTTGCAGGACTGTCTCGGCATTTCTCGCGGCGATTTTGGCACAGAGGAAGGCATTGTGCTGTTTGAAGCTCCCGAACCGCTTGTGCAGCGAGCCGATCGGCTGGTGAAGCAAAAGCAACTGCCGCTGATTCTGGTCGATGAGTCCGAAGAAATGATCAGCCTATCGCTGCTGCAGTTTCCGCTGTGGCTTGCCTTTGCACCCGACCCCATGAATCCGGTGATGTATTAAGAGTTCGTTCAGTCGGTGAAGGGTTGATTCTGTTTTTGCTGCCCATTCCCGAACAAGCGGTTGAGGACGATCGTCTGAGCCGCTGGCATTTGTCCGTATGAAAATCCATAGGGCAGATCGGGCGGAAGCTGGGTAGTCAGGGATTCCAGTGCGTAGGGACTGCCATACACCACCAGGGCAAACAAGCCCAACGAAGCAGAATCCTCACGAATTAAGCGGCTCACCAACTCCTGTACGGTCTGAGTCAGTCCTGCACTGCCGCGAAATGGATTACCCCGAATAAAAAGCTGAAGCAGCGTAGGGGGAGGATTGGTCTCAGCCGTCAGCAAGCCGATCGTATTTCGATCGAGCACTTGTAATGAGCAGCCCAACTCGGCAGGAAGGGTGACTGCTGGCGCCGATCGCGCTAGAAAACCACAATTTAAGGCATCATCTACCAGAATCAGATTGCGTGGTGCAAGACGATCGGCAAGGGCTGCGATCAGGCGCTGGCTCAAGAACTGCTCTAGCCTGTCCCCGTTAGAGCGATAGATTTGCGTCGAGTGCTGCAAAATCACATTGGCAGTTTCGATCGCTTCGGGCTGAGCAAGTTGGGTGAGATCGATCGGGGGCGGCGTGTGTCTTTCCCAGTCATGGGTGCTACTGCCCGTAATTGGCATATCGCTGACCTTCTGTTTTGCTTTCCAGATGCGATCGAGCGATGCTTGGATTTGCGTTAGCGGAATTCGTCCGGTTTCAACGGCTTCACAAATCGCGTCGATCGCTCCTTCCGGATCCGCAGGCATTAGCACGATATCTGCCCCTGCTTCGACTGCCATGACTGGGGCTGCGGTTGCCCCATAGCGGTCGAGAATCGCGCCCATAATCAGGGCATCGGTGACAATCAGCCCGTCAAAGTTCATTTGTTGGCGCAGCAGCCCCGTGAGGATCGATCGCGACAGGGTTGCTGGATGGATGGGATCGAGGGCAGGCAGACGAATATGGGCCGTCATTATTGCATCGACTTGAGCCCCGATCGACTGCTGAAACGGCGGCAGTTCAATTTGCTGTAAGCGAGTCAAATCGTGATCGATCACGGGCAGTTCCAGATGAGAATCGATCGCCGTATCGCCATGCCCCGGAAAGTGCTTCGCCGTGGTTAGAACCGAAACCGACTGCGCCCCCTGGAGGAATGCCGCCCCCAGCTGCCCGACCAGCTCTGGCGTATCGCCCCACGATCGCACATTAATTACCGGATTCGCTGGATTATTATTTACATCTACCACCGGAGCCAGCACCCAGTTTAAGCCGATCGCCTTTGCTTCCTGAGCAGTGATTTTGCCCATTTGCAAGGCAAGATCGATTGCCAATGCTGCGTCCTCACGGGCAATTTGGCCCAATGCCATCGGCGGCGGAAACCAGGTTGCCCCGGCAAAGCGCTGTCCAACCCCTTCTTCAATGTCTGCCGCAATCACCAAAGGAATCTCTGCCCAGTCCTGAAGCTGCTGAGTTCGCAAGCCGATTTCTGCCGCACTGCCGCCCAGCAAAATCACGCCGCCCACGCCCAACTCTTGAATCGATCGCTGTAGCACCGCATGCGGTGCTTCCCATTGAAGATATTCAATCTGATGATCAAACAAATGCCCAGAAGCGCGAACGACAATCATCTGGGCGATTTGCTGCCGCAGTGATAAAGTTTCCCAGTCGGGCAGAGCCGACAGTAGACCTGTTTTTGTCAACGCTGGCTGTCCTTGTCTTCGAGTTCGTCTTCGTCGTCGAATTCGCCGTCTTCAAGATCGTCGTCGAGTTCCAGATCCGCGTCGTATTGCGCGTCGAGTTCGTCGTTAAGAGCGACGGCTTGATCATCAACCCCGATCGCCTCCTCATCTTCTGGTTTGCGCTCCTGGCTGAGCTGATTCAGCAGCGACAGCACTTTGGTTCCCCGCTCGATCGATCGATCTTCGACAAAGATGACTTCAGGGGTACGTCTCAGGCTCAGCCGTTGTCCCAACTCGCTGCGGACATAGCCTGTTGCCGACTTTAGCCCTGCCATTGCTGCGGTTCGCGCTTCGTCCGATCCGTAGATGCTGACAAAGATTTTGGCGTGCTGCAAGTCGCCCGATACATCGACATCTGTAACGCTGACCATGCCGAGCCCGACGCGATCGTCCTTAATTCCGTTAAAGAGTAGCTGGCTGACCTCCCGCTTAATCAGTTCCGACACGCGGGCAACCCGACGACCAGTAGCCATAGTTCTCCTCCCAATAGTTCGCGACAGTCAGTTTTGCCCTGCACGGCTCAGGCTCTGCTCAAGATTAGCGGATGCCTGTTGCGATCGTGATGCCTCTTTGGGCAAATGTATTCTGGCTTCAAGAAATAATCTGCTTTTGCCTGGAGCGGCTCAGGATACTTCAAGACATTAAGCATCAGGACATTAAGCAGGACTCAATCCCAGCATGGCACGCAAAGTAAAGCTAAGAAACGTCAGGGCAGCCAACAGAAAAAGAACCGTTGCCACGGCAGTGACCGGACGCTTAAACAGAGGAACCAGCGGACTGAACATCGTCAGCAGCACGCCCAGCGAAAATGAAATGAGATAGCGGGGATAGCGAGAAACGTTATTTAAAAAGTCTTGCATGGAACAAATAATAATCGGGCAATGGACTTTGTTTATTGTACAAAACAAGGCTGAGGGTTTGATGAATGCAGATAAACTGCGCGATCGAATTTATCCGAAATGATCGATGATGCGTTTTCGTTCAATTTCTCCCGGATGACTGAATTTCAGGCTTTGCTATACAATTTGAGTAGATCTGTCGTACTGATCCCCTGATTTTGTTTAGACAATTGATTCGATTGACGCGATCGATTAAGGAGCATCAGCATTCGTGAAGACTGCAAACGCCAGTCCAGCATTCCTCAATCCCCCACTCCTGAATCCTCCACTGAAGTGGGCTGGCGGTAAACGATGGCTTGTGCCAATGCTAATGGATTTCTGGCAACCCTATTCGCATCAGCGACTTGTAGAACCGTTTGTGGGAGGGATGGCAGTTGCGCTGGGTTTGCAACCTCGGCAGGCCGTGTTAAATGACCACAATCTGCATTTGATTAACTTTTATCGCTGGCTGCAAAAGGGACTTTGTATTGATATTCCATTAGAAAACAGCGCGGAGTATTACTACGGATGTCGAGAACGGTTTAACCAATTGATTCGAGACGGTCAGGCAAACAGTTTAGAGTCAGCAAAGCTGTTCTACTTCATGAATCGTACGGGATATAACGGCTTGTGCCGCTTCAATAATGGCAATCAGTTTAACGTTCCGTTTGGACGCTACAAAACCATTAACTACATCAGAGATTTTACAGGTTACGCTTCTGTTTTAAGAAGCTGGCAGTTTACCAGCGGCGATTTTTCTGCAATTCCCATTTTTCCAGGCGATTTTATCTATTCTGACCCGCCCTACGACGTGAAATTTACTCGCTACAGTGCTCAGGATTTTAAGTGGCAGGATCAGGTTAGATTAGCCGAATGGTTAGCGGCTCATCCTGGACCTGTAGTTGCTTCCAACCAGGCGACCGATCGCATTCTGAATCTTTATCAAAGCCTCGGTTTTGAAATCATATTCATTAATGCCCCCAGACGCATTTCCTGTACGGGCGATCGATCTCCTGCTAAAGAGGTTTTAGCCTACAAAGGCATCTGAGCGTAACTCTGATAGCAAGGGAAATTAGAAAGGGAAATAGCAAGAAAGGGAAATAACGGAGGCAGTGCAGGACGCTACGACTGCTCAAACTCCCTCTAGCTTCTCCCTCTAGCTCCGCTTGAGACAGGGATATAATCGGCTTATTATCAATCGGAAGAATCGATCGCGTTTACCCTCGACAGGATATTGGATGTTCAAGGTTGTTACACCCCGCTACTCTCAGGAATTTGAGCGGTGGACCGATGCTCTCGAAACGGCAACGTCGCTCATGCCTCAGTGCAAAAAATGGACAGAAGATGTCAGAATTTACCTGCTTGGTGAACTGGTCTGGGTCTATAGCCGATCGCACAAATACCCGATGTATATTGGGGCAGGAATATACGATCGCCTAGCGCAGCTTTACCTTCAGGAAACCCTGGAAGCAGAGGCAGCAAAGGAAGATTCCTAGAAACTGTTTTTGCTGAATGTCTTTTGCTGCATGTCCTAGATGCCTTTGCGGGATGGGTCTTTGCTAGATGTTTTCGCCTGTGGATGTTTTCGAAGATTCTTGTGTATTTAGTCACACAGCTCATGAATCGCGTCGATCGCTTTTTGAATTAGGGCAACTAGCTCAGCTTCAGAGCCGTCAGAATGGAAAAGCTGCTGTGTTTCTTCGAGCAAAGTCTGTGCGGCAGTGTGCTGTTCCTCAGTGCGTTTCGTAGCGTGTTCCTCATGCAGTTTCTCATGCAATTCTTCAATAAGAGAAGTATCAAACAGGCGGAGAATTTGCTGCACCATGGGCTTAAAGTGGCTCAAGAACCACAAATAAGAACCATACAAATGTACTATAGTTCTGTCAGGAATCAAGCCTCTGTACAGAATAATTTACGCTTTCCTTCCTTCTCTCCCTTACCCCCACTTCCATGAACCCTAAACTCGATCGTCCCCTCTGGAAAAATCGCTGGCTCAAATTCTCCTACGGTGCGCTGACCGGAATGGCGATCGTCCTCATCCTGGGGATCTTGCTCCTATCCACTTCGCAGAATGTTTAAGCAGTATGAAGCTAGACTTGGACAGCATTCTCCTTCATCTACCTAAAGAAGGCTGAAGCTTAAGCCAGTCCTGCCATTAAAGCAGTTCAGATACCATCTGACTATCAACGGTAATGGGAGGAACTTGACCAGTGATCAACGGCGATCGCATTTTTCAGGGGCAATGGTGAGAGTAGCGCAACTGCGAGTAAACTATAGGGCTAGTCAAGCTGACCAGCAGATAAATCTGTTGTAGATGTATCTGTGTATTTGACTCGCTCACTCCAGGTTCGACTGATGAAAGTACGTTTAATCCCTGACCACTGGCGACACCTGCTTGCCTTACAGTCAATCGCCCGGCAGTTTCCCAAAAGGGTAATCGCTTTACGGTATAAGGCATACGGCAACGGCGCGACCCGATCGAGGCTTCGGGTATTGCCTGCCCTGCTCTTTGTGGTGTCATTGGTGACCGTGCTGCTGGTGAGTACCGTTCCGGGGGCAACCGTTCAACCGCTTCGTTCAGAAATTCGTGGAGTTTGGCTCACGACCAACGATACGATCGTCCTTCGCGATCGAGCCAAAGTTCAAGATGCGATGGCGCAACTGCGGCGGTTAAACTTTAACACTGTCTATCCAGTTGTCTGGAATGCGGGTTATGCATTGTATCCCAGTGCGGTGGTCAGGCAGGCAGGCATTCAAAATTTTGTTTACCGGGGATTGCAGGGACAGGATATTCTTGCAGATTTGATTGCTCAGGGACACCAAAAAGGGTTACTGGTTGTTCCCTGGTTTGAGTTTGGCTTCATGGCTCCTCCCACTTCAGAGCTGGCATTACAGCATCCCGACTGGCTGACCCAGAAGCGAGATGGGGGTCAAACTTCGATCAGTGCGGCGGGTGAAGTGGTCTGGCTCAATCCGTTTCGTCCAGAGGTGCAGCAGTTCATTACCAGTCTGGTGCTGGAAATTATTACCCAATATGATGCTGATGGCATTCAGTTTGATGACCACATGAGCTTGCCTGCTGAGTTTGGGTATGACGATTACACGATCGCCCTCTACACTCAGGAAACAAAGAAGGCTCCTCCAAGTAATCCTCAAGATGCGGCATGGGTTCGCTGGCGAGCAGATAAGATTACGGCATTCATGACCAGACTGCACAAAGCCGTGAAAGAGCGGAACCCTCAGGCAGTGTTTTCGGTTTCTCCGAATTATTATGATTTTGCTTATCGGCTCCACTTACAGGATTGGCTCGCGTGGGTGCGGCAAAACTTGGTGGATGAACTGATTGTGCAGGTGTATCGATCGGACTTACAAAGTTTTCTGGAGCAAATTAACCGTTCCGAAATCCAGGAAACCCAGCGAAAAGTTCCTACAGGAATTGGCATTTTAACTGGGCTGAGGAATAATCCAGTCTCGATGCAGCGAATCCAGGCGCAGGTGCGGGCATCGCAGAGCCGCGGCTTGGGCGTATCGTTTTTCTATTACGAAAGCCTGTGGAATTACGCCTCAGAGCCAATCGCCGATCGACAGTCTGGGTTTCAAGCCCTCTTTCCATATCCGGCACTCCGCTCTGCGATTGAGTAAACTCTTGTTGCTTTCGCTGCTACCCAAAAATCTGCAATTCGGTTTCGCCCTTGTGCAAAGTCCCCGATAAGTTTTACAGCCTGTCTTTTGACAATCGGGTTTACGCTCCACGAGGATAGGGGAGTGCAACTTTTGGGCGAGAGGTCGATTGGTGAAGCGTGATTTCGCGTTGACGGCATTTTCTCTAATGTTCCTGCTCTGGTTTGTAATCAATCCGGCTCCTGGCCCTGCTCAGGCGTTGCTTAGTCGGGGGTTGCTTAGTCAGGGCATGATTCATCACGATTTGGGTGGGACGATCGCCGCCATCCAGGATGTTCAGCGGGCTGCCGACTGTTTTTGTCATCAGGGCATGATGCTGACGTATCAGAAAACCCCGGAATTGCTGGATCAGATTTGCGTTGTTGGGATGGCAGTGGGTTAAATCCATGCTCGATTTACTTTTGCTTGCCAGCCTTGGATTTCTCGGCAGTTTCGGACACTGTGCTGGGATGTGTGGTCCGATCGCGGCAGCGTTTTCCCTTTCAGATACAGCTCGAACCTCGCGGGGAGCAAAGCTGCGCTATCACCTGCTGCTCAACCTGGGACGCATTCTCAGCTATGCCCTGGTTGGCGGGGCGATCGGCGCATTGGGGTCGGTCTTGATTGCGGGCGGACAGATGGCTGGTGTAGGCAGTCTGCTGCGACGTGGCATGGCGTTGCTGACTGGAAGTTTACTGATCTGGTTTGGCTTGGGTCAGGTAGCTCCGGGACTGCTGCCCAAACTGCCGTTTCTGCATCCTTTGCTTCAGGGAAAATGGCACGATCGCCTCAGCCAGAGCATGGTGAAGCTGTCGTTTGGCTCGCACTGGGGTACACCGTTTTTGCTGGGCAGCGTGTGGGGGCTGATTCCCTGCGGGTTTTTGTATGCAGCGCAAATCAAAGCAGCGGAAACCGGCAACCTCTGGTACGGCATGGCAAGTCTGTTGGCATTTGGAGTGGGGACAATGCCGATGATGGTGGGCGTGGGGGTGTCGATCGGAGCAATCAGTGCCAATCGCCGCAGTCAGCTATTTCGGTTGGGCGGCTGGATTACGCTGCTGATTGGTATTCTCACCCTGATGCGAACAGGCGATATCATGACCGACTACACCGGGTATGGCGCGATCGTCTGTTTGATGCTGGCGTTGGCGGCGCGTCCGCTCGGTCGGCTCTGGGGAACGCTGTTGCGCTATCGGCGTCTCTTGGGCGTGAGTGCGTTTCTGCTGGCATTGGCGCATAGCCTGCACATGATCGAGCATTCCTGGCAGTGGAATTTTGACGCGCTGTTTTTTATGCCCGTTCCGTATCAAATTGGCATTGTCCTGGGCGGGGTTGCGCTGCTGCTGATGTTACCTGCTGCCATAACCAGCTTCGATCGCGCCCAGCAAAAACTGGGGAAACTGTGGCGATCGATTCATCTGCTGTCGATTCCGGCGTTGATTCTGGTAGCCGCTCACACGATTACCGTCGGCTCTGAGTTTCTGGGTGCAATGCAGCCAACCGCCTGGAACTGGGGCGGGACGATTGGACTAGGAGCAACGGTGGCGATCGTGCTGCTGCTGCGCTGCTCCTGGCTGTGGTCTATTTTTGCGTTAGAGAAGTTTTATGTTCCACCCGATCCAACCAAATAATTTTTCCTTAAACCGTTTCTCAAAGCGGGTCTTCGCGATTTTAGGACTGGCATTGACGGTTACTCCTGCTTTGTATGGCGCGATCGGCTTTCAGCCCGTGACGGCTCATCAAGTCGAAACCTCCGGAAACGTAGGCGCGACGATTCACATTGAACCGAACGATCGCCCCCGTGCAGGTACGCCTAGCCTGGTCTGGTTTGCCTTAGTCAAACGCGGCGGACAGGCAATCCCGCTTTCGGACTGCAACTGTGCCCTGTCGATTTACACGCAGCCCCAACAATCAGGCGATCGACCGATTCAGCAGCCTGCTCTACAGGCGACCTCTGCCGCCGGGCGAGCCAATCTTCCCAGCGCAACCGTGACCTTTCCCCGTGCTGGAACCTATGAGGTGGTGCTGCGCGGTAGTTCAAAGACGCCTGGCGCGTTTAATCCGTTTCAGTTGAGTTATACGGTGACGATCGCCCAATAATCGCCCAATAATTCCTGAAATTTTTGGCGTGGCTGAATAGAAATATGAAGAACCCAAGTGAGCTCCTGCATCGCCCCCTAAATCCCCCAATGCTGGGGGACTTTGAGGATTAGCTCCCCCCAAAGTTGGGGGGCTAGGGGGCGAATCATACTCAAATTCAACAACGCCAAATTTTTGACCCAATTTACCAGACGCGCCACTCGTCCCAATCCAAATTAAAGATCGAAGTATCTGGAAAGGCGATCGGGTTTTGGCGTGCCCGCAGGCGGGTTTGCAGTTCCACAAGCTGGGGTTCGGGCAGGGGCAGATTGTCTACCAGCTCGTAAGGAAAGAGATTTTTTTCCAGGGCATAAGCGGCAGTTTCTCCGGCGGCGGCTCCGGCAGACCACTCAAAGGAATGGACGCGATAAGCAGCGGCAGCAACAAAGCTGGTGGCAATGCTCTTGCCTGTGACGATCAGGTTATCAATTTTCTGCGGAATCATTGCTCGCAGCGGAATTTGTGCCGGATAAGCTGAACCGTGTGCCCGCCGCATTCCTTCGCGTTCGGTGTTGCCGGGGGTTTCGGGCGGCGAAAGCGTCATGCAGGGGTGAAAGTCGATCGCATACTGAGCGATGCCCACCGCATCGGGATAAATGGTCGATCGCGTCCGGCGCGGAATCTGGTTCGCAGGAGTATCTTCCACGATCGCGTTGGTGGCTCCCAGTCCTGCCAGGGCAATCCGCAACTGTCGATACATCGCGTCCGGCAGGGTTTGCTGATAGTAGGAATCGTTGTAATCTACCTGAGAGATATCAATTTCTGAAATCATAAAGCCGTTTTCGTCCCCGTAGGACGGACGACCCACAATCCGGCGCGACTCGCGGATATAGGGATATTTCGACAGTCCGTGCGCTGTTCCCATCGGAGCATCGAAGCCCTTCAGGTAGCGGTGATTGGGTGCGGGCTGCTTCTTGCCATTCCCCAACTGAGAATCTGTTGTGCCCTCGACCAACCAGTAATAGTAACCGAGCGCATTCTCCTCGCCCTTTCGCAGCGTGTCCGATCGCAGTCCGCCCATCCAGCCACCGGGTTGAAGCTGTCCGATTTGCTGAAGCTGATCGCGGCTCAAAATCAAATTATCCGCAGCCGTTCCCGGGCGGTAATCGTTGCCCCACGTCCAGTTCTGCATGGAAATATCGCCCGGTTTTGGATTTGATACACCGTTGCGACCTTTTTCCCTACGTGGTTTCGGGCTGAGAATGCGCCGATAGGTAAACACATAATCAAAGTTGGCGTTATCTCGCTCGTAGCTGTAATAAGGGGCATACTGCGGATAAAACGATGGCATCTCCTGGGGCTGCGGATTCTCAGTTTGCTCCATTGCAAAGGTATAGGTAAAGCCTTGGGTGCAGTACGGATCGCTTGTTTCACTGGGTGAGGAAGGATTGCGGTACGATCGCGGATCAATTCCCAGTCGGTAAGGCACATCTGCCAGAGCCACCAGTTCTCCGGTTTCCGTCGCGTCGATCACAAACCAGCGATTTTGATTTGCCAAAGGCACAAAGGAAATCACTGTTTTCTGAAACCGATCGGAATCCTCGTAGCGATAGGCATCCTCGATTGTCTGCGAAAGGGTTGCAGTATTGAGCGGCGGCTGACCGGGGGCAGGACGGTGTTGGAGGGCGATCGCCTGCTCGATCTGCTTGCCATTTGCACTCAGCTTCAAATCCTTTACCACGGTGGCAGGAAACCATTTCAGCTCTCCTTTGCCCTGCCGCTCGGCCTCCTTCAGCATCGACTGCAAAATTTCTGCCGCGTCTTCGGGCAAAAAACAGGATTCGCTCACCCAGCAGTCCCCCGGATTGAGCGTGCCGTATTTTTGCTCGATGCGCTGCCGTAGTTCCAGATAGCCGCGTGGATAGAACAAGAGCGATCGCTGTCGCTGTGCCTCATCCAGGGCAGAAGTGCCTTGAGCAGTGAGCTGTCCGCCCAGCCAGTCGGTAATTTCAGTCAGACATACGGTTTTGCCGTCTGATAAAGCTTCATAGGCAGCCGCAGTTCCGGCTAGTCCGCCGCCCACAATCAAAATTTCACAGTTTACGGTTTGGTCGGGCGTGGAAAGGCTGGGCTGAGCTTGCGCGAGAGCCAATGACACTAGGCTGGGATGGGAGACGATCGCCAGAAGCGTACCGAAAAAGGCAACCATCCGAACTTTAAGCCGGGAAAATTTGAGTCGAAACAAGGTTGGTCGAGAAAAGCGCATTATGAATACCGTATCTCGCTCTGTTGATCGAATGGACTCTCCTCGGATAGGTTCCCTGAAGGGCTGTCCTAAACGAGGTTTGACCCTGGGGGCGAATGTAGCACATCGGATCAAAATATTCTCTGAGAGCGTTTACGGAGTATAGGTGGTGCTGACTGTAGACCCTTTTGACAGACCCTTTTGGCTGCTACCGATCGTTTGTGCAGTTACGTTAATTAATTCCTTGTTGAGAACAAAAGCAGGAAGCAATATGAAATCTCGTCGCTTTGTCCTGGCTGCTGGCTCAAGTTTTATGGCAGTTTTGGCTACAGGCTGTGCCAGCAAATCAGTTTCTCAAAAATCTGCTCCTGCCCCGACCTCAGAGCGCCTGAATCAAAACGGTTCTCCTGGCGGGGAGGCAGCTTCTTCTCCAGCAAATCCTCCTAGCCCAACCCCTGAGGCAAGCGAGGAATTAATCCTGAGTTCTGGCAGTTTTGTTGCTGGCGAACATCCTACCCAGGGCACTGTTCGCATTACAAACCAGAGCGGCAAACGAGTTCTAGAGCTGGATCAAGCGTTTAAAACTTCAACTTTTGGACCCGATTTATTCGTTGTTTTGCATCGATCGCCCGATGTGATTGGTTCTACCGTTCCGCCTGCTTTTCCAATTAATGAAGGGGATTACGTTCTGTTGGCTCCGCTCAAAAGCTATAGCGGCGCGCAAAGCTATGACATTCCCGATAACGTAAAGCTTGATGAGTTTAAATCTGCGGCGATTTGGTGTCGTCTATTCAACGCGACATTTGGAGCAGCAACGCTAAAACCATCTGTTTAATTTGTTCGATGAATTGGTCTGGATTGGTCTGAATTGGGGATTCATTTGTGCGAATTGGGCTAATTTGGCCTCCGCTCGATCGCCAAAGAAACACGATCGCCGCCAATTCCTTGCATTGTTTTGAGCAGTTGAGCAACTGCATTGTACGTTAGTTCGCGATCGGCTTTCAGCAGCACTACTCCGTTTGGGTTTTCAGAGAGAAACTGCTGCATTTGTTGAGCAAGCTGATCGGAACTCACAGGTTGATTATTGATAATTGTTTGGCGATCGGCGTTCAGTCCAACCACCAGGGTCTTTAGCTTGGCAGATTCTCCGTCTGCCCCGGCTCCGCTCGTTCGCGGTAGATTTAGATTGAGAATTTGCTGTCCGGTCAGCGTCATCGACACGATGATAAAGAACGTCAGCACGGTCATCAGCACGTCCATCATCGGCACAAGGTTAACTTCTGGAAGTGGTGCCCCCGATCGTTTGTTTTTAAACCGCATCGTTTTGCCTGGAGTTTTTGCCTGAAGTTTTTGCCTGGAGTTTTGCCTGGGTAAGATTCTGCTACTCGATCGCCAGCGACACGCGATCGCCGCCTACATCCTTCATTTCGCCCAGTATTTGAATCACCTGCTCGTACGGCAACTTCTGATCTGCCTGGAGCACGATCGCGCCTTTGGGCGTTTTCTCTAGATAGGCTTGGATGTTGGGCAGTAGCTCTGCTTTGGCGATCGGCTGATTGTTTAACAAAAGCTGATTCTCGGCTTGCATCTGGACGATGAGCGGTTCGGGCTGGGGTTCCGCAGGCGTGGCGGGCTGATTGGATGGAAGCTGAACCTGTACGCCCTGCTGGGTGGCTAACGTCATCGACACGATGATAAAGAATGTCAGCACGGTCATCAGCACATCCAGCATCGGCACAAGATTAACTTCTGGAAGCGAGCCGCTGCAGTGCTTTCGTTTAAATCGCATATCTGCTTAGTTCGATCATCTTCCGTCGTTGGGCAAAGCAGGAGCCGAGTGAGCCGCAGGCAGCAAATACGGAGCGTTTGCCTGGGAAGGCTCGTACCAGATCTGCCGATAAATGAGTTCCAGTTCGGTTCCCACTTCGGTGAAATAATCGACCTGATGCGTCTGGAAACTGGCCATCACTCGGTAGATCAGCAGCGCAATAATGGCGACAATCATCCCGGCTGCGGTCGTGATCAGTGCCTCGCCAATTCCACCTGCGGCTTTGGTTGCCTGTTCTGTCCCGCCTCCGCCACCAATATTCAGGTTATCAAAGGTAACGATCAGACCCGTCACGGTTCCCAGTAGCCCCAGCAAAGGCGCAACTGCCACCGTCGTTTCCAGCAGTTTGTCTCCTTTTCGCATCTGGGCAAATTCTTTCTCGCCTGCCGCTTCCATTGCCAGCCGGAAGGTTTCGGGGGTGGGTTGCTTTAGCCGCAGCGGAGCAAGCAGAAATCGACCGATCGGCAAATTCTGTGTTCTTTCAGCAATCCCTCGCGCATCATCCAGGCTAGATTTTGCGGCTGTCAGCACGTCATGCACTACCCGGTCTTCTTTGCTTTGAAGCTGATACCAAAACAAAGCCCGCTCCAGTGCGCAGGCGATCGTCGCCACTGAAAATCCCATCAATGGGATCATCACCGGACCGCCTTTTACCATCAGATCAAAAAAAGTAGCCATAGAGAAAAGCCAAAGGAACAAATCAATCGACGGTCAAAAGCAACTCCCAGATTAGGCATGAGAATCCCTAACGCTAGGATAACAGAGTCCCTGGCTGGAATTCGCTCTGCAAGCCGCGTTTAACTGCCAGGCCATCCGCGCCCGATAAAGATTTTGAGTTCCAATTAATACGATCGCCCCTTAATCTCCGCCAGTTCTTCTTCAGTCAGCACTTCATCCTTTGCAAAGTAGCCAGATGCTTTCTTTGCCTCGATTTCGACCTGGGCATCGGCGGGAATCAGTTCGGGCGGAATCGGGACGCGTTCCACGACCTCAATGCCGGAATGGGTAATGGCGTTGTATTTCATGTTGCTCATCGAGACGAGGCGATCGATCCGCGTAACGCCCAGCCAGTGCAGCACATCGGGCATTAATTCCTGGAAGCGCATATCCTGCACTCCGGCGACACACTCGGTTCGCATAAAGTAGGCATCTGCTCGATCGCCGCCTTCCTGACGTTTGCGGGCGTTGTACACTAGAAATTTCGTTACCTCGCCCAGTGCCCGCCCTTCTTTGCGGCAATAAACGATCACGCCTGCGCCGCCTTCCTGTGCTGTTTGAATGCAAACTTCGATGCCGTGAACCAGATAAGGACGACAGGTGCAAATATCCGAGCCGAACACATCCGAGCCGTTGCACTCGTCATGCACCCGCACCGCGAGAGGACAATCGGGATTGGTCACTGCTGTCGGATCACCAATGATATACACGGTCGTTCCGCCGATCGGCGGCAGAAAAACGTGCAGATCAGGACGGGTAACAAGTTCAGGAAACATTCCGCCCGTTTGCTGAAACAGCACTCGCCGCAGATCCCATTCGTCGATGTTTAGCCGCTTCGCAATGCCCGGCAGATACCACACGGGATCGAGCGCCGCTTTTGTCACCAGCAGGCTGGCATCGGCTTTGAGGATCTGACCGTCTGCCTGCAACCGTCCCTGAGCCATTTCTTCTTTGAGTTCAGGAATGTTGATATGTGCCTTGGTGATGGCGATCGTCGGCAGAATATCGTATTCATCAGAGCCAAAATTGCCAAATGCTTCTCCGGCAAGTGCCCCAAACGGATCGATCGACACAATTTTGTCAGGATTGCTCCAGCTTGGAAACGGGCCAATCTCCATTGTGGGAGCCGTATTGGTTAAGTCTGCTTTGTGCATCGGGTCAAGCACGCCACTTGCGACCGCCAGGGCACGATAAACACCATAAGAGCCTGCGTGGGAACCAATCACGTTGCGATATTTCTGGCTTCTAATTGAGCCAATGATGGGACCGCGTTCTTGAGGGGTTGCTGCTCCCCAGCGAATCGGGGCGACAGAGGTATTCTGAGCCTGATGCGAAGTCAGAATAATATGCTTGGATTTGCGAGATGACGGATTAGAGTTGGGTTGGGTTGGGCGATCGGTCATGGCTGCGCGTAATACCCCCTAGAGAGATGTATCGTATTGTAGTATCCGAAACCGCTCGATTTCTATCCGTTCAAAGACTCCAAATCTTTTCAAAAACTTTGCTTTCAGGAATTTTGGCAAGAATTGGCAAGAAAAAGAGCAGGGTTGAGTTGCCTGGTAAATAAACGCGATGAGTTCTAACGCGATGAGTGCAGACGCGATGAGTGCAAACGCGATGAGTGCAAACGTGACTGTGATTAGCCATCCGCTGGTGCAGCATAAGTTGAGCCTGATGCGCCGAGCCGATACCCACACTCAAGATTTCCGTCGCTTGCTGAAGGAAATTGCAATGCTGCTTGCCTACGAAGTGACGCGAGATCTCCCTCTGAAAAAAGAGGAAATCCAAACCCCACTGGCAACCATGCAGGCCCCGATGCTGGCAGCAGACAAAAAAATGGTGCTAGTTTCGATTATGCGGGCAGGTCAGGGCTTGCTCGACGGCATGATCGAGCTGATTCCTACCGCAAAAGTGGGACATATTGGACTTTATCGCCAACCCTCAACGCTGATGGTCGTCGAGTACTACCTGAAGCTGCCGCCCGATGTTGAACAGCGCGATATGCTCGTGGTCGATCCGATGCTGGCAACCGGAAACTCTGCCGTTGCTGCTGTCGATCGCCTCAAAGAAGCCAACCCCGCCTCGATCAAGTTTGTTTGTTTGCTGGCAGCCCCGGAAGGCCTTCAACATTTCCACGAACAGCACCCTGACGTACCGGTCTTTACCGCCTCGATCGATGAACGCTTAGATGAACACGGGTACATTATTCCAGGTCTGGGCGATGCAGGTGATCGGCTCTACGGCACAAAATAATCCTCGAACTCGTTGCACCCGAACCCCCACCCCCTAAGGCTGAAGGAAAAGGCTTGATGATCGGACTAGAGCAACTTCCCCCCACCGAACAAACTGTCATTCAATATTTACGATCGACTCAGGCAATCCGCGATCGATGCGGTACTCTATTCAATCTGGCAACTCAAGACCAGCTCGACCATTTTCGCTGCGATTTGACTCAGCTCGATTCTGCCGCAGACTATGTGATTCGAGTGATGCAAGCCAACTATCCCGACCTTAATGTGCCGTTCCACAGTCGCTGGCGACATTTTGAAGCAGGGGGCGTCGCGCGATCGGCAATTCTCGATCGTCTGCTGACCGATGCAACTCCTCTGGAACGCGCAAAAGCAAAGTTTGATCTGGCAATTACCAGCGTTTTGCTTGATGCCGGCGCAGGAGCCGACTGGCGCTATCGCGAAGCAGAAACCGGTCAGGATTTTCAGCGATCGGAAGGGCTAGCAGTCGCCAGCTTTCACTTATTCACATCGGGTGGCTTTTCCAGCGATCCTGCCCATCCACTTCAGGCAGATGCGATCGGTCTGCAAAATTTGAGCGAATCCCAATTTGCGGCAGGATTTCAAATCAGCGCAGATAACCCGCTCGTCGGGGTTGAGGGACGGCTTGCCCTCATGCACCAGCTCGGCAATGCTCTTCATCAGGCTCCGAGTTTATTTGGCACAGAAACGCCGCGCCCTGGCAATCTGGTCGATTATTTGCTTCAGACCTCCCAGCCCCCACTTTCGGCTCATCGCGTCTTTGAGGCAGTCTTAGCGGGCTTCAGCGAAATCTGGGCTGGCAGACAAACGATCGCAGGCGTTAATCTGGGCGATGTCTGGATTCACCCCGCCTTGCCTGATCGGGGAATTGGCTCTCAGCTCGTTCCTTTTCATAAGCTTTCCCAGTGGCTCACCTATTCGCTGCTGGAACCCTTGCAAGAGCTGGGCATTCTCATCACCGACCTCGACCAGCTCACCGGACTTCCCGAATATCGCAACGGGGGACTATGCCTTGATTGTGGCTTGCTTCAGCCCAAGCACGAAACGATCTTCAAAACCGCCTATTCCCCAGACTCGGAAGTCATTGTCGAATGGCGTGCCCTCACCGTCATCCTGCTTGATCGCATTGCCGATTGCATTCGCACAACGCTCAACCTTGATCAGCAAAGCCTCCCCCTGGCAAAAGTCTTGGAAGGTGGAACCTGGGCAGCCGGACGACAAATTGCCAAAGAAAAACGATCGGGCGGCATTCCCCCGATTCAAATCGTCAGCGACGGCACGGTTTTTTAAGCGGCTTGCGCTAGCTCACCCTTTAGCAGCGGAAAGCCCATTTCCTCGCGCTGCTTCAAATAAAGCTGTGCCACCTGTCTTGCTAAATTCCGAATCCGCAGAATGTACCGCGTCCGCTCCGTGACCGAGATAACGCCCCGCGCATCCAGTAGATTAAACGTGTGTGAACACTTCAGCACATGGTCAAATGCTGGTGCAACCAGTTCAAGCTTCATCAGCCGCTCTGCTTCCTTCTCGTACAGCCCAAACAGGGTGAACAGCAGCTCCGGGTCAGATGCCTCAAAGTTATAGCCGGAATTTTCGATCTCACTCTGCAAATGCACGTCTCCGTAGGTGAGGCGATCGTTCCACTGAATCTCAAAAATCGAATCGACTCCCTGCAAATACATCGTGAGCCGCTCCAGCCCGTAGGTGATTTCAACCGAAACCGGACGACAATCAATTCCGCCACACTGCTGGAAATAAGTAAACTGCGTCACCTCCATTCCGTCCAGCCAGACTTCCCAGCCTACCCCCCAGGCTCCAACGGCTGCGTCTTCCCAGTTGTCTTCGACAAAGCGAATATCGTGGTCTTCAGGCTGAATGCCCAATGCGCGCAGCGAATCCAGATAAACTTCCAGAATATTATCCGGCGATGGCTTGATTAAAACCTGGTACTGGTAATAGTGCTGCACCCGATTCGGGTTTTCTCCATACCGTCCATCTGCCGGACGGCGACAGGGTTCTACATACGCCACTGACCACGGTTCTGGACCAATCGCCCTCAAAAACGTGTGTGGACTCTTCGTGCCTGCTCCTTTTTCGGTGTCGTAAGGCTGAACGATTAAGCAGCCTCGATCGCTCCAAAACTGATGCAGCGTTGCAATCACTGACTGAAAATTCACGGCAGTCTCTTCCCCCAAACTCGCTTCAACCGAATTCATTGTGCCTCAAATCCGGCACGGGATGCTGCCCTCGCCACTGATATCGCTAGATGAATGACTGGATGAATGAACGGACAAATGAAACAAAGCTCGTTTTGTCTGCCCAAGTTTTGTCTATCGAAAAAAAGGAGGCAATGCCTCCTCGATCTATACCCAGCTGAAAGTCTGAAACTTGAATTTATCGGATCGATCGCCCTCTCGATCCAGCACGGGTCGATTGCTTGGCAGTTCCCTGAAGGGACGATCGCTTCACTTTGCGACGAGTTTTGCGTCCCAGCGATGTGCTGCCGATGCCCATCAGACCGAGCGCAACAAAAGGTTGCCAGGAGGGGCGATTAGAACGGGCTTCGTAGCGAGTAGAGCGCGTGGAATCCGGCTGTTTTTGTGGCTGCGACAGCGTGCTGAACAGCGACATTCCTCCGGCAAGCAGCAAAGCCCCAAGCGTTTTGGCAGTTTGAGAAGGAGATTGCTCCTGTTTCAAGCCAAACGACGCATAAAAGAAATAAACGCTAATCGCGAGAGAGACGAGCAGAAAAAAGCCGATTGCAGCGGAGCTATTAGCAAAGGTATAAATTGGTCCTTTTGCCTCGGAGAATTCCTGAAACGTGGAAAATGGACTGGTCATGGATTGCCTCCCTATTCCGGTGCAAGTTCAGTAGAGCTGTGTGGAGTTGGCACAGTTGCGCCATCGTTGCGGCTGAAGTGCGACACAAAGGTCGTAGTGGCATATTCGGGATAGCCCTCAACGCCCAGATCCGCAATATCCAAGCCCTTGATTTCCTCTTCGGGCGGAACGCGTAACAGGTTAAATTTCTTCAGCACCCAGCTTGAAACATAGCCCGGGATAAAGCCCAGCAGAATGACGCAGACCAGCGCACCGACAAGCTGACCGACCAGATTGATCGAAGGAATGCCGTCGCCCTGGGGGTAGCCTGCTGCTGCAATACCGACCACCACTGAGCCAAAGAGTCCAGAGAAGCCGTGAACGCCCACTGCCCCCACTGCATCGTCAATCCCTGCTTTCTCGATCGCCACAATCACCTTGGGCATGATGAAAGCCGCGATAAACGCCAGCACAATCACGACCGAGGGATGGTACAGATCCATGCCGCCACCCGTCGCAATAATGCCTGCCAGTCCGCCAGAGATGGTAAAGAACGGATCGCCCTTAGAAGACAGGTAAGCTCCCACTAGTCCGGCAGCGAGTGCCATTGTGGTATTTACTCCGATCGATGCCAGCGTCATCGGCGTACCGTAGATCGTCGTCTCTCCATCGTAGCCCGGCAAGAAAATCATGCAGGCAGCCAGAAACGCATAAAAGCCCACAAAGATCAGCATCAGCCCCACCATTGTTAGCGGCAGGTTGTGCGGCAGAATTGGACGCGGGTTGCCGTTCTCGTCATATTTGCCAATCCGGGGACCCAGATTCATCAGCACGCCCAGCGTGAAAAAGCCAGAGATGCCGTGGACGATCGCCGCGCAGCCAAAATCGTGATACCCCAGGCGGGTAAACATCCAGCCAAACGCACTCCAGCCCCAGGCAGCTCCAATCAGCCAGGTAAATGAACCAAGGATGATCGACAGAATCAGATATGCGCCGATTTTGACTCGTTCAATCAAAGCTCCCGAGAGAATCGAGGCGGTCG
Source organism: Leptolyngbya sp. GB1-A1 (assembly GCF_039962475.1). Lineage (NCBI taxonomy): Bacteria > Bacillati > Cyanobacteriota > Cyanophyceae > Leptolyngbyales > Leptolyngbyaceae > Leptolyngbya > Leptolyngbya sp. GB1-A1. Next base: position 44,364 of record NZ_JAMPLI010000033.1, read on the forward strand.
TCATGGCAAACAGCGCGAACGCAAAGAAGAACACGCCCGTAATGTGATCGGCAGTATTTGGACCTAGCGCAGGCGACCAGGGATAGGACGCATCCACATAGGTCATTGCGGTCTTGATCGTTTCGCTCTGTTCGGGGTTAGTCCACGGTCCCAAAATGCCACCCGTAAATGGGAAAAATGGAAACGCATTGTATACCCACCAGCCAAAGAAGAAAAAAGCGAGTCCGACACTGGCAAGCGTTAGCAGGTTTTTGACCATCGTTGCCAGCACGTTTTTTGTGCGCGATGCGCCGCCCTCGTAGGCAAGAAAGCCTGCGTGGATCAGTAGCATGAACACCGAAGACCAGTAGTAAAAAGACTCTGAAGTGAATGTGCCGAGAAATTCTTGCGCTTCAGGAGACATGGTTGATGGAGGATAAACGACTATCGTTGCAAGACACCACAATTCGCACGGCGTAACCAGGGAATCCTGTCACTCTTTCTTGCTGTCACGCTCTTTAAGTGATAGGCACAGTAAGTGATAGGCACAATAAATCAGGCTGAACGAACAGCCCTCGATTCGCTAAACAAAAAACTCAGATGAAAGTGTTAATTACGCGATCGCAAAATCGCAAACTAGAAAAATCCGAACGCTGCAAGCCCAGACATTAAAAGCCCGAACATTAAAAGTTCAGACATTAAAAGTCCGAACGCGACAAGCTCAAACCCAAGCGTTTTGAATCAGCAAAATCTTGAGTTAAAGATGAACATACCGCAGGAACGATAAATCCTGAACCAAATGTTAAACCTAACTTGTTATAACAAATGGTATTCTAATTAACCATCTGGGAGATTAGAGCAGTTTATGCTACATGACTAAGCCCTTGTCCTGAATCCTTGAGTAACTTTGGCAATCTGTCAGGAATGAACTTCAGGCAATGACTTTTTGTAAGACGTGTGAGCGATCGCGTAGTACCCCTGAAAGCTTATAGATTGCAGCATCTGTGTTCCTTTATCCTGCCTGAACCGATCGTTCATCAAATTAATCCTCAAATCATCGCTCCAGTCATTCATTCTCTGTTCGATTGTCTTTCACGTCCTCAGCCGCCGCATTGTTCGAGTGGTTCAACGATGTTCAGCAGGATAATCTTCGATCAATAGTCGAATCGTTAATTGTTCTAAATAGATTGTTCTAAATCGTTGATTGTTCTGACCTGTTATGATTGCTCCGACTTCTCGCTCTCCGGTCGTGTATTGCTCAGAAGCCTTGCATTCGGGCAATTGACAGGAAACTTAATCGTGCAGTCTGCGTTTGTTAAAAGGTGAAAAATTATGGTGAGAACAAAGGTTTGGCAGGGGGAGCCCTTCTGGGGATTAGATTATCACTTTGACCCCCAATGGCTGCTCACACCCGCTCAGCAGGAGCTTCAGGCAAAGCTAATCGACTTGTGTGCTACCGTACTGCGTCCCAACGCCATCGATTCCGATCGCAATCTGGTTTACCCGCGCAAAAACTTTGAGGCATTGGCATCACTCGGTTTATTGGGGCTATTTGTGCCGAAAGCGTGGGGCGGATTGGGCGAAAATCATGTCTGTGCGGCAATGATTGTAGAAACGATCGCCCGCTATGGCTGTCCCAGTACAGCAATGTGCTACACGATGCACCTGGGCGCAGTCGCCGCCGCTCTGTTTCGTGCCCATGAAAATTCCCAATTGCAGCAGTTGCTTCAACGCCTCGATCGCGATGTCTTGATTGGGACACTGTCCTACTCTGACCCAGAAACCGGATCGCACTTCTGGTATCCTGTTTCCTCGAAAGCAGAAGCGTCTGAAGCAGGCTGGAACGTCACCAAAAAAGCCTCCTGGACGACTTCGGCAGGCTTTGCAGACTGGTACATTGTTCAGACTACCAGCCCCGATTTTGACGGTAACTACGCGGATTTGTCCTGCTTTTTGATCTACGGCAATGAAGTCAAAGCAGAACCGCACAAATGGGATGCGCTGGGTTTGCGCGGCAACCAGTCGGGAACGCTGTTAGTCGATGGGGTCACGGTTCCGATCGATCGCCTGGTCGGACCCAAAGGAGACGGTACCGCTTCTAACGACGAAATTGTCGATCCGTTTTTCCTGCTCTGTTCGTCGGCTTGCTGGAACGGTATTGCCATGGGGGCGATCGATATTGCCAAGCGGCACGTCACTCGCAAAAAGCACGTTGATGTGGGAATGCGCGTCGCAGATTATCCAACGATTCAGGATTATTTTGGCGAAGCGATTATTGATACCAACACCTGTCGATCGTTTACCTTCACTATGGGCAAACTGATGGATGATCTGACGAACGGGTGCGACTGGTCAATTCACGCGGATCTGACGGCTTTGCCGCGATCGGCTTATCTGCCCTGGTACTGGCAAATCAAATTTGCAGCAGCTAAAAGTGTAGCCCACGTCTGCGACAAGATGCTGCACGCCTGCGGCGGTTCGGGGTTCAAGAAAGACATGGAGATCGAACGCTATCTGCGCGATGGTAAAGCGGGCTGGGTGATGGGTCCGACGAACGAAGTGCTGCGGCAATTTGTAGGCAAACTGGCTCTTTTAGGGTTCGATTCGCTGGACTACTGGAATCAAAACGTGAACGAGCGCGTGCTGCACAACGAAGTCAAAAAATTAGATGCAGCAGGCAAACGCAAACTGGCAGAACAGCTTTTAGCCGAAGCGGATGCCGCCGAAGCGCAAGCTTTATCAAAGTCCTTTGCCGCGAGCATTGCCTGAAAATACATTCGGCTCAGTGTGAGCGATCGTCCAACCCCTGAAAAACCCGATCGCCCATACCGTTCTAAGATCCCAATGAGATTTGATAAGGGGATTTAACAATGAGACTTAATAATGAACAATGAATCTGTGGTTGGGTCGATCGTCTCGATGTGGCGATATCCGGTTAAATCGATGCTGGGCGAGGAGTTAAATGCAACGGAAGTGATGGAGCGCGGCTTGATGGGCGATCGTGCCTATGCGCTGGTAGATGCAGAAACAGGAGCAATTATTAGCGCAAAGCTGCCGCGCAAGTGGGGCATATTGTTTGACTGTCGCGCTGCTCTCAATTCGCTGGAACAGGTGAAAATTACGCTGCCGGATGGGTCGATCGTGATGGGCGATCGATCAGACATAAACGAAATTCTCTCTCAGGCATTTGGGCGCAAAGTCAGGCTAGAAACCGCCGCGCCAGCAGCCCCTAGCATTGAGATGTACACACCCGATATTGAAGACATTCCAGATGCAGGCTGCGAAACGAATGCTGCTATTCGTCCAAATACGTTTTTTGATGCAGCAACCGTGCATTTGCTCACGACGGCAACACTCGATCAGTTTCAATCGATCACGCCGACTTCACGCTTTGAGCCGCGCCGCTTTCGCCCAAATTTTGTGGTTAAACCGATCGAGGGCGCAACGGGATTTGTCGAAAATGACTGGGTGGGCAAAACGCTTGCGATCGGTGATGAAGTCCGGCTCAGCATTACCGAACCTTGCCCGCGCTGTGTAATGACCACGCTGCCGCAGGGCGAACTGTCCAACGATGTGAATGTGCTGAGAACAATCGTGAAACACAACAGCGGTCATGTGGGCATTTATGCCAGTGTCAGGCAGGGCGGTACGATTCGACGGGGCGATCGGGTGGCGATCGTCTAATCGCTCAATCGCTGTTTTATTTTCTGTTGGCAGGTTTGTGTGAGATTGGGGGCGGCTATCTTGTTTGGCTAGCCGGATCGCTTTGATTGGTTGGGAAGCTGGATTGCATTGCTTGGTGTAATGGTAATGATGTATGCGCCTCGAAACTAAAGATAGTTCTGAAGATAATTCTAAGAACACGATAAAATCTGATTTTGCAATCAGCTCTGATGTTCCGCAGCCGATGGGACGTGTCATTGCCGACTATCGAATTGAACCCGGAACGGCGATCGCCTACAGGGTGCAGGCAGGACAGTATATTCAAATCATTGACGTGGAAGGATCGCAGTGTTCGGACTTTCTGGCGTTTGCGGGCATCGATGATGCGGAAGAACTGGACAGCACTGCGACTCGCACCCTGAATGGCTTGGCAATGCCTCAGGCTGGACTGCTGGGCAAATATTTTTCGCAAGCGCTCCAGCCGTTGTTTGAAGTGATTCAGGACACCTGCGGACGACACGACAGTTTCCTGCTCGCCTGCACCAACCAATACTACGAAGACGCAGGCTATCCAGGACATCCAAGCTGTAGCGATAACTTTAATCGAGTTTTGCAGCCTTACGGCATTGCAGCCCGATCGGGCTGGGCGGCGGTAAATTTCTTTTTTAATACTGCCGTAGATTGCAGCGGGGCGATCGTCTCAGCCGAATCGTGGTCGCGTCCGGGAGACTATGTGCTGTTGCGGGCAAGTCGCGATTTGCTCTGCGCCAGTTCCTCCTGTCCAGACGATATCGATCCGGCAAATGGCTGGCATCCCACGCCGATCCGGGTGCGAATTTATGACAGGAGCGAAACTTTTGCGCGATCGGTTGGGCGACGAGCTTCCCCCACGCTGCCCCTGCGACAAACCCAACCCAGCGCATTCACCGATCGCATTGAGACGCTCACCGCTCATTTGGCAGAATACAACGGCTTCTGGGTTCCTCAAACCTTTGCCCACCACGGCATTCAAGACGAATATTGGGCACTGCGCGATCGAGCCGTTTTGCTGGATCTCTCCGCACTGCGAAAGTTTGAGATCTGCGGCGACGATGCCTTGAATCTGCTTCAGTATGCCTTTTCGCGAGATGTGACCAAACTGCAAGTCGGGCAGTCTGCCTACGGCTGTTTGCTCAATCCCCACGGTGGCATTGTGGATGATGGGATTGTGTTTCGACTGGCAGCGCAGGTGTTTCGCTATGTGGGCAACTGCGACTCTGACGGGGAATGGCTGGCACGGCTGGCACAGCAACAAAGTTTCTCGGTGACGATCGATCCCAGCAGCGATCGACTTCACAATCTGGCACTTCAGGGTCCGCTCTCCCGACAAATTCTGCGATCGATCACCCAGTTTGATTCAAAATTCACCCCCTACACGATCGACGATCTGCCTTATTTTCATTTTGCGATCGGCACGATTGCCAACGTTCCCGTTCTGATTTCGCGCACCGGATATACCGGAGAACTGGGCTACGAATTATTTGTGCATCCTCGTGATGGGTCTGCCCTTTGGGATGCGCTAATGGCTGTCGGAAAACCGTTTGGACTGCAGCCGATGGGAATGTTTGCCCTCGATCGCGCCCGAATTGAAGCCGGATTGCTGAGTGCCGGACGAGAGTTTGACGATTTAACATCGCCCTATCAGGCGGGAATCGGCTGGTCAGTGGCACTGAAGAAACCCGATTTTATTGGCAAAGCCGCCCTGGAAGCAATCAAGCCACACCCACCTAAAGTCGCTGTTGGACTGGTGCTAGACGGCAATGAAGTCGCAGAACCCGGACACCCTATTTATGCGATCGGGGAACGCTGGCGCGTCGGTATGATTACGAGTGCAACCTTTTCACCAATTCTAAATCGCAGTATTGCTCTGGCTCAAGTGGCTCCTGAATACAGCACGATCGGCACTGAGTTGGAAGTCGGCGTGATGGATGGAATGAAGCGACGAATCAAGGCGATCGTGGGAACGCTGGCGGCTTATGATCCAACCAAGAGCAGAGTACGATCGTGAGAACGAAAATGGAAACGAAAGAGAGAACAGAAACGGAGATCAAAACCTACCTCTGGGATATCGCAGGCGTTGATGGTCTGCAAGCAATGAAAAGTATCGTAGGTGAAGCGATCGATCGAATTGCGCCGTTTCGATCTCTTGAATCTCAGCTTGGCGGCGAGCATTGCTCAATTCTGCGGCTCTGTGAAAACAACTTTCGGATTTCCTGTTGCGGAGACAATGCCCCAATTGCTCAAGTTTTGAATACTTTGTCCACTCAGCATGTCTGGATCAAACAATTTAACTGGCTGGGGTCGTTGATTCTGCCTGAAGCCGCCTTATCTCAACTGTTGCTGATTGCGATTTCTAAACCGCCTCACCGACTGGAAAATCTGCCGCTGCACTGTGCTGCCCCTGCTCGCATCAACGGAATTTCTGTGCTAATCTGGCGACACCCAATTGCTGGAAAACCCGCCCTTGAACTACACGCCGCTCAGAAAGATTTGCCTCAACTTCAAGCAAAGCTTCAGCCTCTTTAACTCACCCGATCGCCCTCTCAATGCCGATTCCCCTTCACCTGGCAATTTCTGAGCAGCTTCGTCATCAAATCACAAACGGCGAGTTTAAACCGGGCGAACAGTTGCCCAGCGAACACCAGCTCATGCTGCAGTTTGCAGTCAGCCGCATTACTGCCCGACGAGCGATCGCCAATCTGGTTAACCAGGGCTTAGTCGTTTCTCAGCGCGGCAAGGGCGTGTTTGTCAAAGAACAGCGCAAAGTCACTTATTCGCTGTCCAGTCCGATGATTTTTTTTGAAGCGGATATGCTTCGCCAGGGTGTCACCAGTTCCATTCGCAATCTTGTGTTTAAATCGGTCTCTCCTCCGTCTACCATTCGTCAAACGCTGCAACTTTCGCCCAATCAATCCGAAGTCTATCTGCAAAAAAAACTGCTGCTGCTGAACGACGTTGCCGTTGCCGTTGATATTACCTACATCCTGGCAAACCTGGGCAAAACCTACGCTAAAGACCTGAAGCAGCACATGACCTTTCCCACCCTAGAGCAAAATGGCGTTCTGATCGATCGCATTACCGCCACCCTCGAATCTACTCGTGCCAACCCCGAAACCAGCGAATATCTAGGCGTTCCTCTGGGCGAGCCGCTGATCGTCTACTGCTACACTGCCTACACCCCCGCTCATCAGCCGATCGTCACCGGAGAAGCCCTCTCGCGAGGCGATCGATTGGCATACTCAGTGGAGATTAGAAAACAGGACTTGCAGGGGCGATCGGAATAAGAGACAAGCGGTTCAGCCTAAGCCTTCAAACCAATATTCACGAATCAGCGCAGGGAATTGATGCGGTCTGATTTTCCAGACCTTAATTTCTAGAACGATATGTCATAGTCAAAGAATGGTTTAACCACCCATCATGCAAGAAGCTTAAACAAGCTTTACCGAAACGATCGCAGGAGAAAATTTATGGATGTGAAAGCAGCCGTAGCCTTGGAAGCAGGCAAACCTTTGAGCATTGAAACCGTGCAGCTTGAAGGACCAAAAGCAGGCGAAGTGCTGGTCGAAATCAAAGCGACAGGCGTTTGCCACACCGATGCTTTCACGCTGTCTGGGTCAGACCCCGAAGGGCTATTTCCGGCGATTCTGGGTCACGAGGGCGCGGGGATCGTCGTTGAAGTGGGCGCAGGCGTAACTTCAGTGAAACCTGGAGATCATGTGATTCCGCTCTACACGCCAGAGTGCCGCAACTGCGAATACTGCCTCAGCCGCAAAACAAATCTCTGTCAGGCAATTCGATCGACTCAGGGCAAAGGACTGATGCCTGATGGAACGAGCCGTTTTTCGATCGATGGTCAGATGATCCATCACTATATGGGCACGTCTACCTTTGCTAATTACACCGTGCTGCCCGAAATCGCCGTTGCCAAAATCCGGGAAGATGCCCCGTTTGAAAAAGTTTGCTACATCGGCTGTGGTGTGACGACAGGCGTGGGAGCCGTAATTTACACTGCAAAGGTGCAGCCCGGTTCAAACGTAGTCGTCTTTGGGTTGGGCGGCATCGGACTCAACGTGATTCAAGGCTGCCGCATGGTCGGGGCGAATATGATTGTCGGTGTGGATCTGAATCCGCAGAAGCGCGAACTGGCGGAAAAGCTGGGCATGACTCACTTTGTCAATCCCAAGGAGGTTGAAGGCGATTTGGTTGCCCATCTGGTGGAACTGACGAAAGGCGGCGCAGACTATAGCTTTGAGTGCATTGGCAATGTGAATGTGATGCGGCAAGCGTTGGAGTGCTGTCATAAAGGCTGGGGCGAAAGTACGATCATCGGCGTAGCGGGAGCCGGGCAGGAAATTAGCACTCGTCCGTTTCAATTGGTGACAGGTCGGGTCTGGAGAGGCAGCGCGTTTGGTGGCGCAAGAGGACGCACCGACGTTCCCAAAATTGTGGACTGGTACATGGACGGCAAAATTAACATTGATGATCTGATCACGAACGTGATGCCGATCGATCAAGTGAACGAAGCCTTTGATTTAATGCACCGGGGCGGCGCGATCCGAACAGTTCTGACTTTCTAGAATTTGTAGCTTAAAGAATGGTGGGTCAGTGGGAGAGATTTTGCACTGCCCCCTAAATCCCCCAATCCTGGGGGACTTTGAGATTTATCGTCAAATATTCTTTCGCGATCGCTTCAGTACAGGCTACTAAACGATTCGCACTCTCACTGACTATAGCCCTACGCAACAGAGATAGGACAGTAACATAGAGGCTAGAAGAGAGTTGGGAAATGCTCATGTCCGCCCCCTACAGCTACGACCTCCGCACTAAAGCAATCGAGGCAGTCAAACG
>NZ_JAMPLI010000034.1:0-52430 GCF_039962475.1 Leptolyngbya sp. GB1-A1
TTCAAGCCAGTTAAAGCGCGCAGCAAGCGGTCTTGTGTCAGCACCCGTTCAATATCCAGCATTTGCTTATCCCATTTCTGCCTTCTATTCTTGCTTATTTCCCGACAAGTCTATTTCAATTGCGGATGAGCTTTGAGGCGATCGGCAATGACCGCATGTATGGTGATGCTGGGAATGATCAAATCTTTGGCGGACCCGGAGACGACTTGCTTTCGGGTGGGGCAGGTGATGATCGGATCGGCATTCGCGAAATTATGCCTCCTTACTTCAATGTCGAAGCAGGCAACGATGAAATTACTGCCGGAGCAGGCAACGATGTTGTGCAGGGGGTACGGGAGACGACCGCATTCAAGGCGACGCCGGAAACGACCAGCTTTATAGCAACGATAGCAGCGATATGCTGACGGGAGGCAATCCCGATTGTCCTTTTCCAGGAATGGAGGAAGTCGATGAACTGATCGGAGATCAAAGCCCCAACTTCAGTCCTTTGATCAACCAGGGGGCCGATCGCTTCGTTCTAGGCAATTCCAACCAAGTGTTTTATAACGATCGACAGGCAAACAGTGACGGAATCGCGGACTATGCCCTGATTAGAGACTTCAGCTTCGCCCAAAATGATGTCATCCAGCTTAAAGGCAGGGCAGCAGACTATTGGTTCGACCCCACCCCAATCGCTTTAGGAAGGGCAATTTTTCTAACCGCAGGGCAAATCCAGCCTGGGCTTATCGCGATCGTGCAGGGGGACAACATTACCGGATTCGAACGAGGATTTGTGTTTGTTTAGAGAATAGGGCAAGGCAGCAGCAGGCGTCGCAGATCTGAGTTAAGCTTTGCCTGTTTGTTGATATCGCCTTGTTGAACGTATCTGTCCCATGCACCATTTCCCTGCTTTCACCCGATTACGATTCCCCTATCGGAAAGGGAGCCGCTTCGCCTCGCGCCAATTGCCTTTGTTCCTGCTCGCCTGCCTTACCGGAATTGGACTCCAGTCCTTCGGTGGAATCGCTGCTCAGGCGCAGAGCGATCCCTACTGTCAGCTCACCCCGACGGAGATTGGCGAAACCACGCAGCTTCACCAAGCAGGACTGCGGGGCGACAAAGCCGCAGAGCAAGCCTACCAGAATCGGATTCAGCAGCACGCGGAGCAGCTCATTCGCTGTCGCAGTCAAAGCTGGCTCAAAACTCAGGCAATCTGGCTGCGGCTCTATCCCTGTGATGCGATGAACGGCGTTCTGGAGGAAGTGCTCGACCGCATTGTCGCTCGCGGCTACAACAAGGTTTACGTCGAGGTGTTTTATGACGGTCAGGTGCTGCTGCCTGCGGCACAGAATCGTACAGTTTGGAATTCGGTGATTCGCACCCCCGGCTATGAAAATCGAGATTTGCTAGCAGAGGCGATCGTCAAAGGGCGGCAGCGCGGGCTAAAAGTGTATGCCTGGATGTTTACACTCAATTTCGGCTATCGATACACGCAGCGTCCTCAGGCACAGCAGGTTCTTGCCCTCAACGGGCGTGGTGAAACGAGCATTATGCAGCGAGCTGCCAATGCGATCGGGTCATCCAGCTCCAACGAAGCCTTTATCGATCCCTACAGTCCAGAGGCAAAGCAAGAATACGCCGCTTTGCTTCAAGCAGTGCTGCAACGTCGTCCCGATGGGGTGCTGTTTGACTATGTTCGTTACCCCAGAGGATCGGGTGCTGCCTCGGTGGCGAGTCGCGTTCAGGATTTGTGGATTTATGGACCCGCTGCCCAAACTGCTCTTCTGCAACGTGCCCAGAACCGAAAAGGGCAGGAATTGATTCGTCGCTTTCTAGCGCAAGGTTCTGTTACCACAGGCGATTTGAATGCAGTCAATTCCCTTTATCCCCAGGAACCGATTCCCCTCTGGCAGGGTCGCACTTCGGCTCAGGCAACACCGATCGCCAGTCTACAGTCTGAGCTTTGGCGGCTGAGTGTTGCCCATGCGATGCAGGGTGTGCTGGACTTCTTGACGGCGGCAATTCAGCCTGTGCAGCAGCGGCAAATCCCCGCCGGAGCTGTTTTCTTCCCGGACGGCAATCAAACGGTGGGCACACAGGGCTACGACTCGCGCCTGCAACCCTGGGATCGCTTTCCCAATTCGATCGAATGGCACCCCATGTCCTACGCAACCTGCGGCACAGTGGACTGTATCGTGCAGCAAGTTCAGCGGGTGCTGTCATCCGCCCCATCGGAAGCCAGAATTCAGCCTGCACTGGCGGGAACCTGGGGACAGTCGATTAACGGTCGTCCTTCTTTAGAAGCGCAAATGCAGGCAATCCGTGCTGCCACACCCCAAATTAACGAAATCAGCCATTTTGCTTTTTCCTGGCAGGAACCCCAGTACGATCGCGATCGAAAATTTTGTCAGTTGCGCTAATCTAATCCCCAATCGCCTGGTGACTCTAAGCTGCTTCCGGGAACGTTAAAGGATGCTTATCCATCCACCAAACCCCCTATGAAAGCTGCTTTATCCCCTTTATCTCCTCCTGCCTATGCTGCGCTGATCTTGAAACTGGTGGGAGGACTAATGGTGATTGGGTCGATCGTTGATTGCCTGATCCTGGTCGTTCCGCCCAATTTTCTCGATCAGGTGTGGCTGACAATGCTGATTCGAGACTGGGTTTTGCGCGGCACAATTCCACTTATAGGATTTGCCCTGCTGCTGCTCGGCGCGTGGATTGATGTTTCGGCGGGCGGTATGCCTTCCGGTCGTCCTGCTGGCAAAAAAAGGAAGCCTGCCAAGCCACGATGGTTCTCTGGAGTCGTTTTTCTTTCCTGCTGCTATAGTGTGCTGTTTGCGCTACTGGCTCCCCTCTATTTCAACAGCAGTCGAATTGCCAGTGCTGCCACTACCCGCCAGCTTAACGAACAGGCAAAACAGGCAGAACAGGAGTTGAGCGATCGCCTGAGCGAAAGACGAGAGCAGATTAATCTTTTGCTGTCTGACGCTGCTCGACGGCGGGAAATTCAGGCACAGCTTGAAGATACCGACAACGCAGATAACCCCTTACGGAGCCAGTTGTTGCCAGGACAGCAAACCGAACTCCAGCAGCTCCTCGAGCTTACCGAGCGCGTGCAGGACAAGCCCCAATTGCTAGAGCAAGAGCTAGCCAAGGCAAAACAGACTGGAATTGAACAAATCAAAACCCAGCAGCAGCAGGAGCGCGATCGCATCACAACAGAAACCCGCAAGCTGCGAATTCATACGATTTTGACTGCACTGACGCTGGCAAGCGGCTATGGGGTCATTGCTTGGACGGGTATGGGCGCGCCTCAGAAGAATCAGAAGAAGCGGCAGGCAAGATCGCGAGTGCAGCCCAAGCCTAAACCAGGAAGTTGAGCAGGCTACTCAGCAACCTCGCTAATTCGGCGCAGTTTGATCACATCGCTCATTTTGCGAATTTGGGTGAAGGTTCGCTCTAGCTGCGAGTGATCCACAATATCAATTCCCAGATTAATCTTCGCAGTTTGTCCGGGAATCGTTTTCACTTGGGCACTGCGAACGTTGATGCGGTAGTCGCTGAGGCGGGAGAGAATGTCCTTCAGCACACCCACGCGATCGATCACGTCAATCTCAATCTCGACTGGATAAGTTTGCGGACGGGCATGGTGATCGTCTATTGGGTTCCAGCTTACCGGAATCAAGCGATCGCCCGGAACCGATTCGGTATTGCTACAGCCCTGACGGTGAATCGAAATGCCGCGACTGCCCAGTGTCACCACACCGATAATGGGTTCGCCCGGAACGGGGTTACAGCACTTAGCAAGCGAGTGCAGCAATCCTTCGACTCCAGCGATCGGCGATTCTTTGCCACGTGGCTGAGCAGGGGCACTGGTTGAATTGGACGGCAGCAGCAGGGTTTTGACTTCTTCGGTGGGGGCAGCGGGGGCGATCGGCTGGGTGGCTTTGATTGCCTCACGCAAACGGTTCAGAACTAGATTCAGCGTGACTTCTCCGTAGCCTAGAGCCGCTAGCAAATCTTCTGCGGATTGGTAATTACAGCGTTCTGCTGCTGCTTGCATCGGGCTGGACTTGAGCAGAGCTTCAAAGCCGCGCTTGCCCATTTCTTTCTCCAGCATTTCGCGTCCGCGCTGAAGGTTTTCGTCGCGGTGCGATCGCTTATACCACTGAAGAATGCGGTTACGTGCCCCCGGCGTGACGACAAAGTTGAGCCAGTCGAGGCTGGGGTGGGAGTTTTTCTGGGTGATGATCTCTACGATGTCGCCGTTTTTCAGAACAGTATCCAGCGTTACCATTCGCTCGTTCACCTTTGCCCCCGCACAGTGATTGCCCACTTCGGTATGAATTCGGTAGGCAAAATCCACAGGCGTTGCGCCCTGCCCCAGCGCGACCACGTCTCCGCTCGGCGTAAACACATAAACATCGTCCGCAAACAAATTATCTTTGACGCTTTCCAGGTATTCCTGGGCATCTTTTAGATCGTTTTGCCAGTCGAGCAACTGCCGCAGCCAGGTGAATTTCTCGTCGTCAGTTGAAAGGCGCGTGTGGCTATTGCCAGATTCCTTGTATTTCCAGTGGGCGGCAATTCCGTACTCGGCAACGTGATGCATTTCCAGCGTGCGAATCTGAACTTCGATCGGTCTACCCGTTGTGCCGATCACCACCGTGTGCAGCGACTGGTAGCGGTTGGGCTTAGGCAAACCAATATAGTCCTTGAAGCGACCGGGAATCGGACAAAAGGCATCATGCACTACTGCCAAGGCACGATAGCATTCATCGTTGGTTCCCACGATTACCCGCACTGCCGCGATATCGTAGATTTCCTCAAAGCTTTTTTGCTGTCGCTGCATCTTTTGATAAATGCCGTACAGGTGCTTTGGGCGACCGCTGATGTCATAGCAGTGAATTCCAAGCTGATCAAGCCGCTCCCGCAGGGTTTCTGCCACTTTTTCCAGTCGGGCTTCGCGATCAGTTCGTTTATCAGAAATCAATTGCTTGATCTGCTGGTATGCCTCCGGCTCCAGATATTTAAACGACAGATCCTCCAATTCCCACTTAAACCGTCCAATCCCCAAGCGGTTCGCTAACGGCGCAAAAATTTCTCGTGTTTCCAGGGCAATGCGCCTCCGCTTATCGTCAGTCAAGTGTTCTAGCGTTCTCATGTTGTGCAGGCGATCGGCAAGCTTGACCACGATCACGCGAATATCCTGCGCCATCGCCAGGAACATCCGCCGGAAGTTTTCTGCCTGCCGCTCCGTCTTACTGGAGAAATTAAACTTAGAAAGCTTGGTGACGCCTTCCACGAGCCGCCGCACTTCTGCGCCAAATCGCCGCTCTAGCTCTTCGCCCGTGACATCCGTATCCTCGATAATGTCATGCAGAAACCCTGCCGCTATCATCGGCGCACTGCCCCCCAGATCACGCAGTAATCCCGCAACGGCAACCGGATGGGCAATGTAAGGTTCTCCCGAAGCCCGCTTTTGCCCCTGATGTAGACAGTAGGCAAACTCAAATGCCTGACAAACAAGCGAAATATCATTGGGCGTGGGAGTGGGTTCAGCACAGGCAAGGGGCGATTGATGCTCGGTCAAACAATCCTCAAGCCAGTTGGGTAAAGCAATATCAGTGGGAAGCGTGGCGATGGCTACATTCATAGGTTAAGCCCTGAGTGCGGGTAAAGGGGCTAAGGGTGGATGATTGCGTAATTTTACGCCATCGTACCCAATTTGAAATAAGGTGGGTTGCTGAAGCAGAATATTGCTCCAATGTGCTTGCTCAAACTGAGAAACTGACCGATCGTGGCAAGTCGCTAATGAAACGACCAGCGATCGACAATTTGTTTTGAGGTCTGTCAAAAGATTGTTAAGGAAAAATATTAAACTGCCCACCCCAAGTTTACAAATCGCTGTAATCGGGGCTACAGCTAATGACTTAAAGCAATGACTTGATCAAAGACTTGATCATGGACTGCAACAAGCCGCTGATACAGATTGCTAAACCAGTACGGCAGGTGGAAACGGGAAAGGAGTCTATCTCTTACTCTTAAGGATAAGAGGAAATTGATAAAGAAGCGACCAGGAAGCTTAACACTACTTTAACCTATTAAGGTGCATACTGCGACACATTTTACTTCTATCCAAAGAAGGGCATCCTCACCGAAACGACAAAACCGAATGTTAACTGAACAATACCGTCAACCTTTTCTCGCTTTACAGGCATCAATCGATCGCTTGATCGACCTAACTAATGAGGGAGAACTCACCACTGCCGAAGTCGAAGCTGCACAGCAAATCTTTCATCAACAGATCTTGCCCCTGGATCTGGATGCCCTCAACCCGCCGATCGCCACTAAGCTTCAGTCAATCCAAACCGAGATTGCCAAGCAGTTTCGCCTGCTCTCAACGGATGTTTTGTTTCTGAAGGCGGCTCGACAGCCTTCGACCGCAAGCCAGCGACAGAAGCAGATTGGCGATCGGTTGACACTCTTGAGGCAATACTGCGAGGTCGTGCTGGGACAATCCACTGGAACGGACGGTTGAATGGAACGGACATGAAGGGATGAGTTTGATAGCGTTGGTGCCCCCTCAGGAGGCCAATTCTCTAGGGAACTTTGAGATTTGGGAATTTCTAAGCTGTGAAAGATTGGGGGCGAGTTCAGACTGGGATTAAGCAATGCTGTACGAGGCAAATGTGTGGGACAGTAAATAAGCAATCTCTCAACCAGTCACGTTAAATCTATCAATGAGCGAATCGACGATCGCCTCTTCCGAAGCCATTACCCTGGTCACGCAAGCAGACCTGCCCGAACTCAAGCAATATTTGCTGGATTTGTTCTGTGACTTTGCTTATCGTGAAGGCGACTTTGTGCTGTCTTCCGGGCAGCGCAGCGAGTATTACATCAACGGCAAGCAGGTGACGCTGCATCCGCTGGGGGGCGTGGCAGTGGGTCGGGTCGTGCTGTCGATGCTGCCGCCGGAAACGATCGCCGTAGCCGGACTGACCCTGGGAGCTGATCCGATCGTGTCGGCAACGAGTGTAGCAGCCGCCTATGCCGGACGATCGATCGCGCCACTCATTGTTCGCAAGGAAGCTAAAGGACACGGGACCCAGGCATACATTGAAGGATTGCCCCTGCCAGAAGGAAGCCCGGTTGTGGTGTTAGAAGATGTGGTCACAACTGGACAATCGGCACTGAAAGCAGTCGATCGGCTTCGGCAAGCGAGCTATCAGGTCACGCAGGTAATTTCGTTGGTCGATCGGCATCAGGGTGGCGCGGAACTTTATCAGCAGCAGCAGCTCGACTTTCAAACCATCTTCTCCATTCAGGACATCAAGCAGCACTGGGCAAAGCGACAAGCCTGATTCAGGTTGATTCTCAGGGCAGATTTCAGGCCACAAAAACTAGTGAATTTGCGGAGGGAACTTCAAAATTCGATCGGGCATTCTAGCAGGCATACCAACCCTGCCCGCACTGAGTGTTCATGAACTCGTTCCCCCCCCCATTCACCCCCGATCTACCGCAATCAGATGGGCCGAAGTTTGTTCACCAGGCAGGTTTACCGACCCTGAACAATGGCTTTCATGATGCGATCCTCAGCAAGCTGCCGACCCCGGCTCGAAACTGGGTGGAGAGTTTGCCCTGGCAACAGCGACGCTACGTGCTTTCGCTCTGTCATTTAATTTGCGCGGCATCTTCCGAAGCACAGGCAGAATTTTTGGATGACTACACTGCAGATGGCGTGGTGTCTAAAAAGTTAGAAGATCAGGAAATGAGGCAGCGCGTCAAGCAATACTTGCGCGACTTTCGGATTGAGACTGACCTGTCAGAAGCCGTATTACGCACCTACATTCGTCAGTTCTATGTTCATTCAGCACAGGATACGCGCAGGCAGCCCGATCTATATCTTCAATCCGCGCTGAAGCTTGTCCTCAGTAGCGAGGAAGGCAATCACGTCTTTAACTACATCCTGGGATTTGAATTGCTGAAGATGATGTTTCAAATGAGCTGGTGTCAGCATGAGCGGCTTTATCGCCTCCAGCGCAACCAGGAAGAATTTATTCAGAATCTCATCAAGCCGATTCAGCACGCCCACCGGATTAACGGCATTATTGTCCCCAAGGACGAGGGCGTATTTTTTGCGAAACGCAGTTACTTTGTGCAGCAGCCCAACATTCCTGAAAAGAAGCTGCTGGCACTGGTGATTGCGACTTTTACTGCCGATCGCACTTCTCAATTTGGATTTGGGGTAATTCGCCATCCCAATTCGCTTGCGTTTGACTATGAGCTGATTTTTGAGCCGGAAGGAGATAGTCTTTTGCTGTAGGAGGAGGGTTGAGGCTGTTACCCAAACTTCCTAGTGTCCAATTGTGGCGATCGTATCCCTACAGCGAAATAAGCTTCGTTTTAGGCATTGCGACCCCCTAAATCTCCCATCGGTGGGGACTTTGAGTTTCCTTAGAATTTGAGGCTGGGGGCAGTTCACTCAGAAGCTTGGGACTGAGAAGCTTGGGTATGTCGATCGCCAGTTTGCTCACCGTCATTCCATGCTGGGAGAAACTGAGCTTTCTACAAATTTCAAAGTCCCTATGAATAGGGGATCTAGGGGGCAATCAAAATCTCTAAGATTCCTCAAACCATTCCTTAAAGGGGTTTAGAATATCCCAGCGCGTCTTTGACTTTTGACAAAGTGACATTGGCGATCGACTCTGCCTTTTCTCGTCCCTGCTGCAGCACCGATTCTAGATAGCCCTTGTCGTTCATAATGGCGTGATATTTCTCCTGGATAGGTTGGAGTGCGTTGATCAAGGTGTCGGTCAGCAGGGGCTTGAACTGTCCCCAGCCCATATCAGTACATTCAGCGGCGACGGCTTCTTTGGTTTGTCCTGACAGGATCATGTAGAGCGACAGCAGGTTGTGGCATTCGGGGCGATCAGCATCATCAAAGGTAAGTCCGCGTACCGAGTCAGTTTTGCAGCGTTTAACTTTGCGCTGAATCTCGTCGGGGGGGTCGAGCAGATTGATGCGGCTGGCATCCGAAGGATCGGACTTGGACATTTTCTTCGTGCCATCAGTAAGGCTCATCACCCGTGCCCCTTCGCGGCGGATCATTGGATCGGGCAGTTTGAGAATCGGTTGGTCTTCTTTGCCGTAGAGGTAGTTCAGTCGGGCGGCAATGTCGCGAGTTAGCTCCAGGTGCTGCTTCTGGTCTTCGCCAACGGGTACTTTGTCCGGCTCGTACAGCAAAATGTCTGATGCCTGCAAAACAGGATAGGTCAGCAGCCCAGCACTGACGTTTTCTCCCTGCTTAATCGCTTTCTCTTTAAACTGCACCATGTCATCGAGCCAGTTTAAGGGCGTGATGCAGTTAAACAGCCATGCCAGTTCCGTATGGGCAGGAACGTGGGACTGAACAAAGATGGTGGCGTGCTCCAGGCTAATGCCGCAAGCCATATACATCGCTGCCACTTTGTAAGTCGTTGTGGCAAGCTGAGTGGGGTCGTGGGGCACGGTGATCGCGTGGAGGTCAGCCATAAACAGGAAACTGTCATAGTCCTGCTGAATCTCAACCCAGTTACGAATTGCCCCCAGATAGTTGCCTAGATGCAGTTCACCCGTCGGCTGAATTCCTGAAAGCACACGCGGCTTACCCATAACGTTTCCCAATTCCCCTTACATACTCTATTTATTCTGCCCGATCGCGACCAGATGCAGTGGTTTCGGTGGAACGTTATGAGCTAGATTTTGAGTGAATTCTTTTGCAAAAGAGAGCTGATTGCCCAAAAAAAAGCAGCCCGAAGGCTGCATTAACAATCTTTCACCTGATTTAAGCTCAAGATATCAGGCTGGGAAGCGATCGTCGGTCTTCCAGGGCACATTGCTTCCAGGTCATAGTCGAATTGGTAGTGATTGATAGTGATATAGGCAGAAAACCGTATAACGATGACTCAGCAGCCAAACTCCCAACCTATCTCCGCTGTGCCGCCCATCGATCGCGGACCCGGTAGCATGATCACAGGTGCATCCTATCCGCTTCGAGCTGTCTGGCTATTTGCCAAATTGCCCCAACTGCGGAAATTTATCTTGATTCCGATCGTGATCAATCTGGTGCTGGGCGTGACGCTGTATGCTGCGCTGCTCTCGGCAGGATATTGGGCAATTGATGCGCTGATTGCAGGGATTCCCGGATGGCTAGCGCAGTTGTCTCAGGTGGGGGGATCGATCGCCCAGGTTGATCTGCCTTCAGTCCATTTGCCCCCGATTCAATTGCCTGATTTGACCGCGTATTTGCCTCATATTCCTTTACCGCAGATTGCTTTGCCGGCAATTCAGCTTCCTGACTGGCGACTTCCCCAGTGGCAGTTTCCGCAGTGGCAGTTTCCCCAATGGCAAATTAATTTACCTGCTGTACGCCTTCCCGACTGGCTACTTCAGTGGCTCAATGCCGTGCCGGGAGAAACGCTGCGGCTATTTGTGTTTTTGCTGCGGGGGCTGCTGACGGTAATTCTGCTGCTGCTGACGGGCTTTGTGCTGCTTCAGTTTGGGGTGCTGCTGGGTGCGCCCTGGTACGGCAAGCTGTCAGAAGAAATTGAAATTCTCAAAACTGGACAACTCCGAACGGTGAACGTTAGTTTCTTGACAGAAATCGGGCGGGCAATCACCTACGAACTCAACAAGCTAATTCTCACGATCGTCT
This sequence comes from Leptolyngbya sp. GB1-A1, assembly GCF_039962475.1. Taxonomy (NCBI): domain Bacteria; kingdom Bacillati; phylum Cyanobacteriota; class Cyanophyceae; order Leptolyngbyales; family Leptolyngbyaceae; genus Leptolyngbya; species Leptolyngbya sp. GB1-A1. The sequence continues at coordinate 10,679 of NZ_JAMPLI010000034.1, forward strand.
TTGGTCTACCGCTCTTTTTGCTCAATTTCTTTCCCGGCATCGGTACAGTAATTGCAACGATCGGCGGTATTATCTTGGCGGATACGATCGTCTGTCTTGATTTTCTGGATTCTGCGGTGGAGCGGCGTCGTCCTTCGTTTCGTCAGAAATTGGGAATTGTTGGGCGGAGTTTACCCGGTAGCGCAGGGTTTGCGATCGTCTGTCTGGTGTTGGTGAGCATTCCGTTTGTGAATTTGCTGGCGATTCCGGTTTGCGTGGCGGCAGGAACCCTATTCTTTTGCGATCGGATTTTGCCCTGGTATCGTTCTGAAAAAACTGAGGAGCGCAAGCTATCGGCGGAAGGCTAGTTCTCGTTCCTCTGGAGTTAAATCGCGCCATTCTCCGGGTTGGAGTCCCTGGAGGCGGAGTTGACCGATTGCTACTCGCACCAATCGCAGCGTGGGAAAACCAACGGCAGCGGTCATGCGTCGCACCTGGCGGTTTTTGCCTTCGGTCAGCGTCATTTCGATCCAGGCTGTGGGAATCGTTTTGCGAAAGCGAATGGGTGGATCGCGAGGCGGCAGATCGGGTTCGGTGTCCAGCAGACGCACTTGAGCCGGACGAGTTTTGTAGTCCTGAATTTTCACGCCCGATCGCAGTTTTTGCAGGGCTACCTCGTCGGGAATTCGCTCCACCTGCACCCAATAAGTGCGCGGATGGGAAAACTTTGGGTCGGTCAGGCGATGCTGAAAGCCGCCATCGCTGGTTAACAGCAGCAGTCCTTCACTATCGCGATCGAGCCGTCCAACCGGATAAACATCGGGAACTGGGATAAAAGCTTTGAGCGTCAGACGATCGACGGCAGTTTCGTCTGTAAATTGTGAAAGAACGTCGAACGGTTTGAAGAAGACAAGGTAGCGGTTCTCCCCGGAAAAAGGGGGCTTGATTTGAGGCATGGAATTGAATGGAACGTGAGCGATCGAATATACGAATCAGTTATCGGTTTGGTGATAGGTTGCTAGAGCTTTTCTGATCTTGGCAAATATAAAAGCGATGATCGGGAAGGCGATCGAAGGGTTTGGATCAGGGTGTGTTGAAGAATGAGTATGTTTAAGAATCAGAAAAGGCAGAGCACTGCTATCGGTTTGTTCTGGTTAGAACTTGCCAGATGATGAAGCCAGCGAAGCCGATGTAAAAAGCCACCGCTAGCCAATCGAGAACTGTGGAAGACGTATCCATTGTTTGAGTCGAATTACTTGAGTCAAAATTACGTGAGCCAATTTGTCTACAGTTTCTAGAGAATACTGTTTCTAGAGAATACAGTAAAAAAGAGGGCACGACGATCGCACCCCCGTTGCATTAATTTAAGTCGATTAACGCTCGATCTAGAGGTCCTTGACGCTGGAGACAAGCTGTTCGACCACATCCTTTGCGCCACCAAACAGCATCATGGTTTTGTCTTTGTAGAAAAGCTCATTCTCCACACCGGAGAAGCCTGCATTCATGCCGCGTTTGATCACGATCGTATGGTGAGCGCGATCAACTTCGAGAATGGGCATTCCATAGATCGGGCTAGCGGTATCGTGACGGGCGGCGGGGTTGACCACATCGTTTGCGCCAATTACCAGAGCCACATCGGTTCGCTCAAACTCTGGGTTGATGTCGTCCATGTCGTGCAGCTTGGGGTAGGGCACATTTGCCTCTGCTAGCAGCACATTCATGTGTCCGGGCATTCTGCCTGCGACGGGATGGATCGCGTATTTTACGTCTACGCCCAGTCGCTCAAGCTGGTCTGCGAGTTCGCGTACCGTGTGCTGTGCCTGAGCCACTGCCATGCCATAGCCGGGGACAATTACCACCGATCGCGCATAGCCCAGCATCATCGCGCCTTCTTCGGGATCGATCTTGTGAATCGTTCGATCCCCTGATGCGTCTGAACTTCCGCCAGAAGCCGTTTTTGCGGAACCGAAGGCAGTAAATAGGACGTTTGCCAACGATCGATTCATTGCCTTACACATGATTTGCGTCAGGATAATGCCCGATGCGCCGACCAATGCTCCGGCAATAATCAGCATATTGTTCGTTAACACAAATCCGGCAGCACTTGCAGCAAGCCCAGAGAAGGAGTTGAGCAAGGAAATGACCACGGGTGTATCTGCACCGCCGATCGGTAAAACGAACAGAATTCCCAGTACAAGAGAGATGGCAACGAGAATGAGAAAGGTGACGGTATCGTGTGGATTAAACAGCAATAAACCGCTTGCACCCAGGAACAATGCCAGCAACGTCAGGTTAAATGGCTGCTGAAAGGGAAAAGTAATAGGTGAACCGCTGATCCAGCCTTCCAGTTTGACAAAGGCGAGCAAGCTTCCGGTGAAGGTAATGCCGCCGATTAAAACACTGAGGACGATCGTAATCGTTTCGCTGAGGGGAACGAGTTCCAATCCATTCAGATATTTCCAAAATTCGCCCACGGCAACAAGTGCGGACGCTGCGCCACCAAATCCGTTTAGTAAACCCACCATTTGTGGCATTGCGGTCATTTCAACGCGCTGCGCCATGACGATGCCGATGATGGAACCGATCGCGATCGCCACCGCAATCATTTCATAGTTCAAAATTTGCCGATCCAGCAAAGTTGCCACGACGGCAATCAGCATTCCGATCGCCGCAATCCCATTTCCCCGACGAGCTGTTGCCGGAGAACCAAGCTGTTTTAAGCCAATAATGAACAGGGCAGACGCAGCCAGATAGCTCAACTGAATTGCTGAGGGGAGAAATTCGTTCATGCGTTGCCTTCCTTCTTCTTAAACATTTGCAGCATGCGATCGGTGACGAGAAATCCACCCACGACGTTAATGGTTGCGAGAATGACCGCAATCAATCCCAAAATCACCGTTAGATTCCAGTGACGTTCGCCTGCCACCAGCACCGCACCCACGACCGCAATTCCAGAAATTGCATTGGAGCCAGACATCAGCGGCGTGTGGAGCGTTGGCGGGATTTTATTAATGACTTCAAACCCGATAAAGGCGGCTAGCGTAAAGACGACTAAGCCTGTAACTAATGCTTCTGTCATGTTTTGTGAATCCTTTTCGTGAATCCTTTTTGCTAACCCACCGTCGCCATTTGATTCAACAGTTCGCGCACTCGCGGATGGCGCACTTCGCCTGCATGCGTCACACAAGCTTCGCGAGTAATTTCATCTTCAAAGTTGAGCAGCAGTTCACCGTTCTTCACTAGATGCTGCACCAGCGTCAGCAAATTTTTCGCATACATCTGACTCGCGTGAACGGGCATCGACGAAGGCAAATTCGTGGGACCAATCAGCGTCACGCCATTCTTGACCACATCGCGGCCTGCCTTTGTGCCCTCACAGTTGCCGCCCTGCTCGGCTGCCATATCGACCACGATCGCCCCCGGTTTCATTTGCGCCACCATGTCAGCCGTTACCAGGAGCGGAGCGCGTTTGCCGGGAACCTGCGCCGTCGTAATGACTACATCTGATAACTTCACATGGTCGGCGATCGCCTGCTGGGTCTTCTGCTTCGCCACCTCAGACACTTCTCTGGCATATCCGCCTGCGGCAACAGTGTCTTCTTCCAGGTTCACCTCAACAAACTTCGCGCCCAAACTCTGGACTTCCTCTTTCACGGCAGGACGAATATCAAACGCCTCGACCACCGCTCCCAACCGACGCGCAGTTGCAATTGCCTGCAAACCAGCCACTCCTGCCCCGATCACAAACACTTTGGCAGGGGGAATTGTGCCTGCCGCCGTCGTCAACATTGGAAAGAACTTGGGCGAAGCTGCTGCTGCAATCAAAACCGCTTGATAGCCTGAAACCGATGCCTGAGACGAAAGCGCGTCCATACTCTGCGCCCGACTGATACGCGGAATTAGCTCCATGCTGAGGGCAGAGATATGGCGATCGGCAAGCCGTCCTGCCAGTTCTGGATTGCCAAGCGGATCGAGAAAGCTAATGAGCGTTACACCCGATTGCAGCAAATCCACCTCATGCCGTCCGTCTTCTCGACGCTGGGGCGGTTTGACCTTGAGCAGCACATCGCACGACCCCCAGAGTGCCTCTAGATCAAAGACGATCGTGGCTCCGGCTTTTTCATAGTCCGCATTTGAGAAATAGGCGGCTTCTCCCGCTCCGGCTTCGATCCAGACTTCGATCCCCTGCTTGGTTAAACGACTCACGGTATCCGGGATCAGGGCAACCCGCCGCTCTCCCATTTCAATCTCTCTTGGAACTGCAATCCTCATGAATTCTTCCTTCCTCAGCTTGGTTTTGTCTCTCGTCGGTTTGCTCAAGTTTCTTGAAACGCTTAATGTGAAGCACTTCAACCAATGACGTTTATTTGTAATGGGTAGTGCCGTTTGAAGTTGCCCCTGTTACAGGTGAAGGGTGGACGGCTGCCCACCCCCATTATCTTGAATCCGATTGAGTCTGATTTACTCTCGTGTAACGCAAATCGATCGTCCTTGCGAAGGGTTATTCACAAACATTGAACAAACGCTAAATCAATTAACATTGTTTGGAAGCGATCGCTTTTGGGGATCAAGGTAATTTATCAGTTCCGCGATCGAATCGTTACAAGAATTTAGATGTCTTCCAAAAATTGTGCTGTGAAACCCGATTGGGATTTAGCAAAAGCTGAACTGTTTTTGCTCGTTTTAATCGAAAGATGATTAAGAATTTGTGGAATCTCAATTAGTGGAGTCTCAATTAGTAGAATCCCAATTAAAGAATGACCTGCTTCTCTGAGAAAAAGAAATACAGATTGTAAAGCTATTCTCTTTCATTCAAAAAGAATTTGTTGATGCTGTTAGGACGCGATCGGTCTATTGTTTTTCTTCACATCCTGCTGCTGAACTTTATAGAGACCTAGTAGTATAGAGACCCAGTCGCTCATCCTCGTAAAAACTGCGCTTTATCCTGATTTCAAAATCGTGATCTCAAAATCCTGATTTCAAAGTCCCTCAATTTCGAGGAATTTTTGAGGAATTTAGGGGGCAATGTAGCACCCGAATCCTGCTCAAACCTCTCTAAATTTCACTTTAAAGCCGAACTGCTATAAGTCAATGAAATCCCTGGGGGATCTGGCATTGCCGAATCCCCTTTTGGTCAGTTCGATCGCCTTACCCGCCCCACCACAAATTTCAGATAACGTCCTTCAGGAAACTGAGCGGGAACCGGATGATCGATCGGCTGACCTATTTCGTGAATGATTTGAATCTGGTGACCAGTGGTGGCTCCGCTGGCGGCGATCGCTTCTTTAAAGGCTTCCGGGCTGACTTGACTCGTACAGCTTGCGCTCACCAGTAAGCCATCTGGGGCAAGACAGCGAAGCGCAAGTGTATTAATTTTGCTGTAGGCTCGCTGAGCAGCATGGCGATTTTGCTTGGTTTTGGCAAAGCTGGGCGGATCAAGGATAATCAGATCGAACTGTTTGCCCTGCTGAATAGAATCATTGAGCAGCGTGAAGCAGTCCTGTGTGATAAAGGTGTGGCGGCGATCGTCCAACCCATTGAGCTTAATATTTGTCGATGCGGCTTCTGCCAGCCCTTTCCCGATGTCAACGCTAGTGACATAACTTGCCTGACCGCGCAGCGCGTAGAGCGAAAAAGCTCCCGTGTAGGCAAAGCAGTTTAATACGGTTCGTCCTTTGCTCAAGCCTTCAACGTATTTGCGATTCTCGCGATGGTCCAAAAATAAGCCTGTTTTTTGTCCTGCATGAAGGTCTACCTGAAATTTCAAACCGTGTTCTTCTACAATTAACGCTTTGGGTGCAGGTTGTCCCCAAATCAGCTTTACTTTGCTATCGGATGGAGCGTTCGCAGACTCATCATCCCGGTCGTTCATTTCCAGAGAGCGATGCTGGGTCTTGAGATAAATTCCTTCCAGGGAAGCAGTTGCCTGAAGCGCATCAACTAACCAATTCAGCAGCACCGCTGCACTTTCCATGTAAGTTTGCACCACGGCAAATCGATCGTATAAATCGACCGTAATTCCGGGTAACCCGTCGCCTTCGCCAAACAGCCAGCGATAGGCAGTACAGTTTTGCTGACGCAAACTCGATCGCAGATCCCAGGCAGACTGTACCTGTTCGCGAGTCCATTTGGGAGTGGGAGGTTCCTGACGAGAAAAGAGCCGAATGGCGATCGGGCTTTGATTATCCCAAAGTCCAAACCCTTTCCAGTTGCCGCACTGCACCCGGACCCAGCTTCCAGAGGACAAATGCAGATTCGGCGGAACGTGATTGCGATACACCCACGGATGTCCCTGCATCAGGCGTTCTTTCAGGTTGGCAGGAAGTTGAACGGTGGCAAGTTTTGCCATTGCAATACGCTTCTTTGTTGCTTTTGTAGGTTTGCTTCTGTTCAGAATGGTCTGAAGAGCGTAAAGGATCTTCCATTCCCCCTTCATTAACAGAGCAATCTCCAGGGTAACAACTCCAGTGCATAATATAAGTTTGGCGATCGTGAACTAATCTACATCAATCAAAAAAACAAAATGAATTGGGTGATCAGCGCGATCGTATCGGGCGTTTTTGCCTTTGTCGCGACGAATATTGATGATATCGTGATGCTGACGCTCTTTTTTGCTCAGGCAAACAATCCGGCACAGCCCAGTTCTCTGCGTCCCTGGCAAATTGTGGTGGGGCAGTATTTGGGCTTTCTGGTGCTGATCATCACTGCGATTCCCGGTTTTGTCGGCGGGATGCTGATTCCTGATCCGTGGATTGGGTTACTGGGGTTTTTGCCGATCGCGATTGGGATTCAGCAGTTAATTCGTCCTGAATCAGACGAGGCAGAGATTCAGCTTGTCTCTGATGTCACGAATTCAGCTCATAAAAATTTGCTGCGGGCCAAGCTGGCTCAGTTGCTCCATCCCCAAACGCTGCAAATTGCTGCGGTGACGATCGCAAATGGCGGCGATAATATTGCCACTTATGTGCCTTTATTTGCTGCCAGCAATCTCCCATCACTGCTGGTGATTCTGATTATATTTGGGCTAATGATTGCGGTCTGGTGTGCTGTGGCAAATTATTTGAGTCAGCATCCGACCGTTGCACCTTTGCTAGCGCGCTACAGTCATTGGATTGTGCCGATCGTCCTGATTGGATTAGGGATTTATATTCTGATTGCAAGCCACTCTTATTTGCTACTACAGGGTGCAGGATTTTAGAAATTGCTCTACATTTAGCGTGTCATCCTGGAGAAGCTGCGCTATTATTTCCGAATTCTGCATCTGTGAGCTTTTCAGGCTTTAATTTTTTATCGGTTCTGAAGGAAACCAAAACGCTTCAAACTCTGTCCTTTTTCAAATGCGATGCAATTTCAATCAGGGTGTAGATTTCCTGAACCAGATAATTCTTATAAAAGGCGGATTGTTTTGCATTGGCTTTCGATCAAAGTGTGATCAAGACGGCTCAATTTCAAAAGCGGCTGAAACTATGAACTGCGATCAAGACAGTGCGGTTCCGATCGATGCTATGTCATCGGTAGGACAAATTGTGTTGGGTAAAAACGATCAGAAACGGCACAGCAAATCAGAACAACAAAACCATAAAATTACCCGATTTTCAAACTTACGATTTTCAAATTTAGGAAAACGGGTAAAGCGTTTCGGTCAAATTGGTTTACTCGGCAGTGTTTCCTCGTTCCTGACCACGCTTCCGGCACTAAGCGCGCAGCAGGTTAATATTTCCTACGGTCCGCTTGAAATTTCAGTTCCGATCGAGGCACTCGAAACCTATGCTGAAACAGGTGAAGTCGATCGCAGTTTGCGCTTTTATACCCGGTTTATTCCTTCAGAAAACAAAGAGCAATTTCGTCAAGTTTTGCGCGATCGAATTGATTTGGATGTCGGCGAAATTTCGCAGGTTACTTATTCCTCGGTGGGGGAAACATCGCTTCAGCATTTGGGAGAGGTGATTCAAACTGAGTCGCGACAAAATGGCTTTTATGCATTGCGATCGGCAGCCATTGCAGCCGCAGCCGATGCCGAAGGATTGTCGCTATTAAACTTAATCAAACAGTTTCCTTCTCACAGCATTCGAGTGCGGGCGGATCGGGCAATGCAGGTGGCAGACGAATTTTCGCAGCTTGCCCAACAAACCGATCGCATTACGGCATTTATCGCTCAGCAAAACGCAGCCGATGCCGCCGCTCAGCCCTTAAGTTTCGATCGCCGCACTGATTTACAGCAGGTTGGAATTGCAAACTGGCAAAAGCAAACGCTGACCCTGACTGATCACCGCCGCGATCGAGCCTTTGCCGTCGATTTCTATTTACCCAATGCTCAAACACCCGCCCCAGTGCTGATTATTTCTCACGGAATTGCTGCCGATCGCGGTGATTTTTCAGAGCTGGCGCAGCATTTGGTTTCCTACGGATTTGCGGTTGCCGTACTGGATCATCCGGGTAGTGACACGCAGCAGCTCCGCAACTGGTTAAGCGGTTTAGCCGATGAAATGACAGCTCCCGATGAATTTGTGCATCGTCCGCAGGATGTCAGCTATTTAATCGACCAGGTAGAGCAACTCAATCGATCGGGCAATTTCAAAGACCGCTTAAATCTCGATCAAATTGGTGTGATTGGGCATTCGCTCGGCGGCTATACTGCCCTTGCACTGGCAGGGGCAAACCTGAATTTCAACCTGCTCAAACAGCAGTGTCAGCCCGATTTAACTCACCTCAATATCACCAATCTCTCGATGTTGCTTCAGTGCGAAGCCCTGCACACGACTCAGCCCACTTCCCTGCAGCTTAAAGACGATCGCGTCAAAGCTGTGATTGCCATGAATTCTGCCAGCAACGGCATTTTTGGGCAGGCAGGACTTCAGCAAATCCAGATTCCGGTCATGATGATCGGCGGCAGTGATGATTTGATTTCGCCCGTGCTGCTGGAACAGGTTTGTCCGTTTACCTGGCTAACGATGCCCGACAAATACCTGGCTGTGATCAAAAAAGGAACGCACGTTTATAGTAGCCATTCGAGTAGCCGATCGCTTTTTCCCGGAGAAACCCAGAATCCAAGCTCCGGACAGGCACAGCGATACCTCGAAGCCCTCAGTCTTGCCTTTGCCAAAGTCCATGTCGCCGCGCAGCCCGACTACCGCGATTACCTCCAAGCTTCTTATGCCAAATCAATTAGTCGATCGCCCCTGGATCTGACTTTGATGAACGGGGGAAATGCGCGTCCGCTGGCTGAAACGCTGGGTAGTTCCTGTCCGGGCGCGAATTAGCTCGCCGCACCAGTGCCCTTGGTGAATCGAACAGATTTATCCAGAATCTGAATCCAATGGCATTCAAATATCATCTAAACATAAATATTAGCTAAACAGCTTATCGATCGCCTCTAGCGTTTGAGCCGACAGTTTTTTACCCGCTGCTTCCGCATTTTCTTTCACTTGCTCTGCTCGTGTTGCACCAATAATCACGCTGCTCAGAATTTCGTGGCGCAGACACCAAGCGAGCGCAAGCTGACTCGGCGTCAGTCCTTCTTGTTCAGCGATCGTTTTTAGGTTTTGCACTCGCGTCAGCACATCCTCACCCAGATGTTCTTCGCTGAGAAAAGCGTTTTGCTTCGGGTCAGTGGCGCGGGACCCCTGGGGCAACGGTTCACCCGGTTTGTATTTGCCGGTGAGAATGCCCTGAGCCAGAGGCGAAAAATTGATAATGCCAATGCCTTCTCGCTGACAGAGCGGCAAAACTTCCTGCTCAATGTCGCGATCGAGCAGGTTGTAATAAGGCTGGTCTGAGGCGATCGGCGCGAGTCCCCCCAGCCGCACAATATCGGTCGCGTGAGCAATCTGCGAGGCACTCCATTCTGACACGCCGTAATACAGAATTTTGCCCTGCTGCACCAGGTGATCAAATGCCATCAGGGTTTCCGAGAGCGGCACATTTGGGTCGTAACGGTGTGCCTGATAAAGGTCAATGTAATCTACGCCTAATCGCTTCAGGCTGGCGTTGCACTGCTCGATAATATGTTTGCGCGACAGTCCGCGATCGTTTGGTCCTGGCCCCATCGGGAAATAAACCTTGGTTGCCAGCACAAAGGATTCGCGTGGAAAGTCTTTGAGCACCTTGCCCACAACTTTCTCGGTTTCGCCGCGGGCGTAGACATTCGCCGTATCAAAAAAGTTAATGCCCAGATCATAAGCAGTATGAATGCAGTCGCGGGCAACACTCTCGTCTTTGGCATTGCCGTAGGTCAGCCACGAACCAAGGCAAATTTCAGAAACGCGAACCCCGTATTTTCCTAAGTGCCGATACTGCAACGCTGCCTCCTTGTCGCTTTTGCCCGTTTTCCGTCAAAGCTGCACTGGCAACTCTAGCAATTTGGTCAAGCGAGAAACCCTTACTTAAGGTGGATCTTGATAAGCAGGGATTTTTCCTGGGACGGGGGCGATCGGGCGATCGATTGAGCAAGCGCAATATCTGTTCAAACACTGTCCAGAATCGAAACCTTTTAGAATGGAATGCACTGCGATCGCCCCTTCAATCGATGACCCCATTCGGGGAACTGCCTTGCATCGCTGTTTATCCAGATTTATCTCGAACTATCTCCATAAATCGCTTTATGAATCGCTTAACGCTTCGTACCCTTTTTCGCACGCTTCCTGGCATGATCGCGCTGGCATCTGTCGCCGTGCTTCCGGGTTTCAGTGGGGCTTCGGCTCAAACGATTCCCGTTCCTGCTCCGGCTCCAACGATCGAAACCCAGCCCAGCCCAGTTTCACCGACTTCGCCCATTCCGAATCGATCGACCGACACACCCGGATTTACTCAGGAAGACAGCCGCCCCGATCCACGCCCCCTGACCGAGGAGCCGACCATTTCCTGTCCGGCGGGTCAGTTTGCCTCTAAGTTTCCCGACGTCACCCCCAATGACTGGGCATACGAAGCGGTAAACCGGGTGGCAAGTGGATCGTTGCGCTGTTTCCCGACCCAGAGCTAGCGGATCGCACATTGGCAGATCAAGGCCGGATCAAGGTCGGGTCAAGGCTGCGTCGTCCTCACCGTTAAAACCTGCGGTGGGGTTGAATCCGGCGGATACAAAAAGCTGAACTGCACCAGTCGTCGACCTCCCGCAGGCAAATTGAGTGTCACGATCGGTTCACCCTGCTGCCCTCGTCGCTGCACCAGATGCACATAGCGCGTTTGAGGTAAGCCCCGATCGTCGGTGTAGCGCACCCGCACCGTTCCCCGAAAGAAAGTCTGGGTGGGCAATGGCTCGAAAAAGCGTAGCCCGTTTTGGCTCAGGGTGTCTTCTTTAATGGGGGTTTCTAGAGCGATCGTCACCGTCTGCGGCTGACTGCCAGGATTGTGCAAAGGCAGCGTCAGATCGTACTCAATGCCGTAATTGCCGTGTGCCTGGTATGCCGTGTCAGGATAGCGCACCAGCATTCGAGCCGACTGATTTTGTTCGGTTCCGAGTCTGCCGCCCAGCAGCGTTGCGAGTCCGTAGGAAAACGCCGCACCGGGCGCCGGAATTGCCAGATCGGTTGTGCCTGAATCGGTGAGCTGAGCTTCCCAGCGTGATCCTTCTGCGACCCCGGCAACTCGACCGTAGATAACCTGACCGCTCGTTTGATCAGGGGGAGTGGGAGTTCGATCGCGAGAGGAAGCCAGCTTTCCGGTTTCCAGCAGGCTCGTCCATTCGGTTAGGGTGGGGGCAAGCTCGGAGCCGTCTGGATTTTGCCTTGCCCTGAGTGCCAGGCTTGCCAGATACACTGATCCATTACTGCGGAGCCGCATCAGGGTTGATCGTCCGTTTAGGGGCGGAGTCAGCGTGGCAACCGGAATCGGCAGATTCATTAAAAGCTGATAAGAGCGGGGCGGAATCTCAATTTGTGCCGGAAAAATCGCTTCTCGATCGCCGCGCAGCACATCGCTCATCACCCGACTGCCGGGACCTGCAAACACCGTTCCCTGCGGATTATCCACCACGGGCGGCAGCGTGATAAAGGGGGCATCGGGCTGGCTCAGATAGCTTGCGCCTTGCAGCACTTCCACCCTCACTGGACGATCGCCCGGATTGTACACCAAAACGCCCAGATACAGACTCCGCAAATCTTCCGGGTTATCGGCGCGGTAAACGTGATGAGCAAACATATCAAACCGTCCATTAAACGGAAAGTTGAGATGCGCTGATCGATCGGCTTTGCCCTCCGGCGAAAAGGTCGAGAGCAAAATGCCTTCTTCTTTCACCAGTTCAGGGCTGTTGCTGTTAAACACCGGAACTCGATCAAGACTGCCGGAAAGCGATCGAACTTCCTGCGGCTGCACAATCTCCTGCGGCGCGGGTTGGGGGGGAGTTGCCGGAGTTTGTGGTGCGGGTTGGGGGGGAGTTTGCGCCATAACTGCCATTGCCAGGATTCCGCTCAGCATTGCCCTTTTCTCCTTGAAGCGATCGGACGGATTGTAGTACGTTTTGGTCACCTTCTTCACTCGGAATTTAAGGGCAATTCATGGGCTTTGAATTTTGGATTTCGGCGTTTTTTAGAGCGGTTCTCAAGATTCCTACAACTCCTCAAAGCTTCTCGTCAAGCGCATCCATTCCACAATTATTCTTCTAGGCACTGTCAAAACCCCGATCGATTCGCTACACCAGAAAAGACTTACTACCCTCTGATACAGGACGCTAACCATCAATGCGATACCGCCTAAAACTGCCGCTGCTGCTGGCGAGTGCTGCCCTATTCACAGGTTTGCTGCCTGGCAGAACGATCGCCGCTCCCTTTCAGAAACTCTATGTGTTTGGCGATAGCCTCTCCGACACAGGCAACGTCTTCAATGCCTCAAAACAGTTCCTAGGTACAGGTGCGCCGCCTTCGCCCTACTACCAGGGACGGTTTTCCAATGGTCCAGTGTGGATCGACTATCTGGCAGAAAAGCTCAACCTCACCCCCACTCCGATCGCCGTCCTGCCCAATCCTCAAAGCAGCGAATCGTCTGGCATAGACAGCGTGAACTTTGCCTATGGCGGAGCCACCACGGGAACCAGCAGCGCGATCAGTGGCGCAATTCCGGGACTGCAAACCCAGATTGTTGAATTCCAACAGCTCCTTGCCGATCGAACTGCTGACCCCAACGCGCTTTATGTGATCTGGATGGGCGCAAACGATTATCTGTCGGGCATCAACCGTTCCAATCCAAACGGGCAGGAACCGAATCCGTCCGTCCCGGTGCAAAACATTGTGAAAGCGATCGAGTCCCTTTATCAGTCGGGGGCAAGGCATTTTCTAGTTGCCAATCTGCCCGCCCTGGGTGAAACGCCTCTGGCAAAGCAGCAAGGTCAAACCGTCGTTCAGACCCTTAATCGCCTGAGCGATCGACACAACCAGCTTCTCAGCCAACAGCTCGACGAGTTGCAGCGTGCCTTACCTGAAGTCGATTTAATGCGGCTTGATATCGGCAGACTTTATGTGCAAGCCACAGACAATCGCGACTTCAGCGACCTGACCACGCCCTGCTACAGCCGCACGACCGGAACCATTTGCGCCCAGCCCGATCGCCATTTATTCTGGGATAACCTCCACCCCACCACGGCTGCCCATCAACAAATTAGCGATAATGCGCTCACGCTGATCGATCGACCCACGGCTGTCCAGCCCACGTCTTTTCCGTTAGGCGGACTGTCGGCGATCGGCACACTGGGCGTTCTCGCAGGGGCAGGGGCAGTTTGGCGGCAAAGGCGCGATCGGGCGAAGGAGGGATAAGAAGGTAGATGGGGGATGAGGTTGGCTTACGCACCCTGCTGCCCTGCTATTTTTGCGCCATTGTTTTTCCCGATTGCAGACGCCTGATTGCAGACGAGCGATTGCGGACGAGCGGTTAGTGAAGCCTCCTGCCTGAAAGCTTGCCCGCACCCTCAATCCCGCTCCCATGCAGACAGGTAGAAAACACGGAGAAACTTCTGATCCAGCTCTCCTTTTTCCCATAATGGGAATGGTAAAAGAGGTGGGAAGATGAGGGCGGATGAGGGAATCCTGTACTAAAGTCTGACGAATTTCTCTGCCTAAGTGAACATTGCAATCACCAATTGGACATAATTATTGTTGTAGAGTGCATCTACGTCCTCTGAGCTTAACTTTGAGCTTCAGTTTATGGAATCTTCTTCAGAGACTAGAGAACCTTGGACTCCATTAAGCGATTTCAAAAGCTGCTTCCCGATCGGCTCCTTAGCGGACGCTATTGCGTAATTCGGCAACTGGGATCGGGTGGATTTAGCCAGACCTTCCTGGCAAAGGATACGCAGTTGCCGGGGTATCCCCTTTGCGTGGTCAAGCAGCTTCATCCTCACAGCAAAAACATGACGCGATGGCAGGTCGCAAAGCGGTTGTTTGACACAGAGGCAGCCGTGCTTTACCGCCTGGGCAATCATGATCAGATTCCGCGTTTGCTCGCTCACTTTGAAGACAACCAGGAATTTTTCCTGGTTCAAGAATTTATTGAAGGTCAACCGCTCGACAACCGCGTGCTGCAATGGACGGAAGGGCAAACGCTGCGACGGCTGCACGACATTTTAGGGATTTTGTCTTTTGTCCATCAGCAGCAAGTCATTCATCGGGATATTAAACCCTCGAATCTAATCCGCCGTCATAAAGATGGCAAGCTCGTCTTGATCGACTTTGGGGCCGTGAAGCAAGTCAGCACTCTACTGGACGATTCGCCCTTGGAGCAACCCCTCACCATCTCGATTGGCACACAGGGCTATATGCCGCCTGAGCAGGTTAGCGGCAGTCCACGCTACAGCAGTGACCTTTATGCTGTCGGCATGATTGGGATTCAAGCGTTGACGGGAGTGCGCCCCAGTCAGCTTCAGCGCGATTTCCAGACCGGCGAACTCCTCTGGCAAGCGCTTGATCCACCCGTGAGCGAGGCATTTGCCGAAATCCTCGATCGCATGGTGCGTTACCACTTCAAAGACCGCTATCAAACGGTTGAAGAACCCTTGCAGGCGATCGAGCAACTGATTGCTGAGCAAGGCGAATGCCCGGATGACGAACCTGAGGAAATCGGGGATTTCACCACGCTCATGGCATTTGAGGAATCCGACGAGGCCGCAGAGGCGATGGGTCAAGATTCTTCCTTTGGAGGAATAGTACCCTTTGTTTCAGTCGCTGAGCCGTTTGTCACTGCCGCAGAAGATGCCGCAGACCCAGTAAGTCCAGCCTTTGAAAAAAGCTTTCCTGCTGACGGAAACTTAGAGGGAACATTCCTCCCCAAAGAGTCCTCACCCTCAGAGGTTGCTCCCACCCTTGCTCCTAGCCCGTTCCCCGTTCTCCCTGCCTCGGCAACCACTCCCAAAACAATTACCCTAGCTGGATTTCAGACTTCGCCCTGGAAACTGCGGTTGGCGATCGGTGGTTTCGTTGCAGCGGCAATTGCGCTATCCAGCCACCTGATACCCTCTCGCCTCCAGTCCACTGTGCCAGCTTCTACTGTGCCAACATCCAGTGTGCCATCTGCTACTCTGCCCGGACAGCAACCTTCTGACCAGGCTCCTGTTCTGCCTAATTTACCCTGTCGGGAACCTCCACCCCCCTCCTTACCGTCGTCTAGCAAGCCCAGCTATGAGTATGCTGATGGCACTCGTTATTACGGCTCCCTAGATGCCAATTCCCTCAAAGGGGAAACTGCGATTCATCGCCCTGCTGACGGACGAGGAATTATGGTGTTTCCTACAGGCAATCGCTATGACGGAGAATTCCGCAATGGCAAGCGTGAAGGATGCGGCACCTACAGCTTCTCGAACGGCAAACGCTATATCGGACAGTTCAAAGCCGATCGCTTTGAGGGGCTGGGCATCTGGCTTTTGGGCGATGGCAACCGCTATGTGGGTGCATTTCAGAACAATCGCTGTCATGGAGACGGAATTTTTCTGTTCAATGATGGACGATCACAGCGCGGCACCTGGCAAACCGGCAAACTGGTCAATGGCAATTTGTCGTGCGATCGCTAAAAGAGCCACCCCCCTCGAAGCTGGGCAAGGTGTGGGCTAAAGTCAACATTGTGCCAGGGCAGGGAACCGCTTTGAAGTGATAACGTTACTGAAATACTGAAGTGAAGTAAGGAGTGATTATGGCTAAGCAGTCATCTGCTTTTCTCAAGATTTCGTTGCCCCTGACCGTTCTGCTGCTAACGGCAGGAATTGGTGATATGCAAAAGGGGCTAGCCCAAGATGTCCCCCAACCCACGCCTTCGCCGATCGCTCCAACGCCCACTCCTTCTCCCTCGCCAGCACCTCTCACGCCGAGTCCTACTCCAACACCCACCCCTTCTCCTGGACTATCTACGCCGAGTCCTACTCCAACACCCACCCCTTCGCCTGGACTATCTACACCAAACCCTACGCCGAGTCCTGCTCCAACGTTTACCCCTTCTCCCTCACCTGGACTATCTACACCAAGCCCCACGCCGAGTCCTGCTCCAACGTTCACCCCTTCTCCCTCACCTGGACTATCTACACCAAGCCCCACGCCGAGTCCTGCTCCAACGTTCACGCCTTCTCCTTCGCCTGGGTTGCCTACACCCCGCACCACTCCGACGCCTTCACCTGCTCCGTCAGGCATCACGCCGCGCACCACTCCTTCGCCCAGCCCAACCTCACCCAGAACAACACCGCCAACAGGAGCTAATAACACTAGCCCTCGCGCTCTGTGGTAAACCTCGGTTGCGAATCGGTTAAAACCGAAGCAGGAAGTTTTGTAAATCGAACTCAGTCATTCTCCTACCCAACTGCGATCGTGTCTCTTTTTACTCGCCTTCTTCAAATTCCTCTGGGGGTTAGCCTCCTGATGGTGACTCTGCCCGTAACTGCACAAACTGCTCCTGCCGTTCCAGCAGAATCCTCTGTGTCTGTTCGCAGTAGTGCGCTGCCTTTTTTTCCTCCCGAACTGCCGCCGATCAAGCCAGTTTTGCCCGAAAGTTTAACTGTACGGCTGGTGCTAAAGCTGGGTGAGCGACGTGTATATGTCTATGAAGGCAACGAAGTGAAAGCCAGATATTCGGTGGCGATCGGCAGACCCGGTTGGGAAACGCCAACGGGCAGTTTTACGGTCATGCAAAAGCTGGAGCATCCAGGCTGGACGAACCCGTTAACTGGAGAACAGATGCCGCCCGGTAACGATAATCCGCTCGGCGATCGATGGATTGGGTTTTGGACCGATGGACTCAATTGGATTGGCTTCCACGGAACACCTAATCGAGAGTCGATCGGAAGGGCTGCTTCCCACGGCTGCGTGCGGATGTATAACGAAGATGTTCGTAAGCTCTATGAGCTGGTTGAAGTGGGAACTCCGGTTACGGTGGAACCATAAAACCACCTGACTCCACTAACTGCAAACTGATCGGTCGGGTTTATCAAGCGAGGGGATGGCGATGCTGGAGCAATTGACTGGCAAAGCCATTCCTTGTTAGCCCCCATGCAGCAACTGATCGGAGAGGTGTAATCCTGTTAACGCTGACCCATCAATAAAGGCTCTTCCCGTAGCTTTACATCCACAGCAAAATTCTGATGCTATAATAAATATACGCACGGGGCTGTAACGGTTTCGACAGGTTGGCGAACGTTATGTCGTGATGCAGGTCGAGAGCGAGCTACCTCTCGAAAATCAATGGCTCAACACAATAGGTGCAAATGAAATTAAGCCCTTTGCTCGTAAGCAAGCACTAGCTGCTGCCTAACACCAAAAACTGGTTCGAGCGTCTGTGATTTGACTCCGTTAAGAGTTACAGACAAACCTCAACGGATGCTCTAGATTATTGCCTCTGGTCAACGATCTAGTTAAGACTTTACCAGAGAATCCCATCGTCCGGGATAAGTGACGGTTCCCGCTTCGAGGATCAGAGAAGCTAAACCTGTGAACGATCGGCATGCAAATACCCAATTTGGACACGGGTTCGACTCCCGTCGGCTCCACTTAAAATCAACACTAAATAAATGAGGGGCAACTCAGCCCCCTTTTTTTTATTTCTTTTGTTTCTATCGAGCTAGATTAGAACGCATAGCGAATATTGCAGTAGGGCAAATGCTGCTTAAGCAAATCGCAGAAGCTCGACACGAGCTGTCCCTTAAAGCCGCGCTTATATCGCACGTTAACATCGCCATTCTGGGAATACTTCGGCTCCTGCAAATCGGGTCGCCACAGCAGGTTCTCGCCCTGCGGATGCCAGCCCATATTCACGCTATGTAGCCCTTCGTTGTGCGTCAGGAAAATCACCTCGCTCTGAAGCTGTGCCTTCGCTGTAGGGGATAGAGTGTCGTCGATTTGCTGAAACAGAGCGGTGTAGTTTTCTTTCCAGTTCTCGTGATAGATGACGGGCGCGAAATTGAGATGCACTTCATAGCCTGCGCTCACAAAATCATTCACGGCATTAATGCGATCGTCAATGCTGGACGTTCTAATATCTACCACCTGAGCAATCGATTGAGGCATGACGCTAAAGCGAATTCGAGTCTTGCCCTGTGGATCGTAATTGAGCAAATCACGATTCACTCGCTTCGTCGCAAAGGTCGCTTTGGCATTTGGAATATCACGAAAGAGCGTAATCAAATCCTTTACGTTATCGCAGATCGCAGCATCCACCGAGCAATCGCTGTTCTCTCCGATCTCATATACCCAGTTTTGGGGATCAGTTTGAGAAGAAATCGTCTTTTCGCCCTGTCGTGCAGCGTGTCGCTTAAGATATTTTTGAATCTGCTCGATATTCACAAACGTCGTAATTGGATTGGCGAAACCCTTGCGGCGAGCAACAAAGCAATAGGAGCAAGCCATCGCGCACCCGTTTGAATGGGACGGGGCAATAAAGTCTGCGCTGCGATCGTTTGGACGCACCTGGATCGATTTCTTCACGCCCAGCACCAGCACCGTGCGCTTGATCAGGTTCCAATGCTCAACTGAATCTTCGTTGGCGTGCAGATCGGGGATTTTCCAGTGCGAAGCGACCTCAACCTGACGCGCATTGGGATAACGCGAGAGGATCTCCTGTCCGCGCCCATACTCTAATACAGCAGGCTCATAGTAAATCTCTTTGACTTGCAGCAGACGGTTTAGCGAAATGTCTTCTGGAGTGGAATTGCCGCCAGATGAAGCGGGAGCAGCGATCGGAGCGTTGATCTCAGCATTGATCTGAAGATCAGTTGCAGTTGGGGCAGTATGCAAAGCAAACTCCTGGTTGTGATCTGTCTTGATCGTAATGAGGTTGAGGGGCGATCGAACAGGCGCGATATCCGCCTTTAGAAAGCAGGTTAACTGACCGGGGAAGACCGTCCTTGAAAGTGGTGGGATCCGCGCTGTTTCTAGATTTCATGCTCCTTGAGAGTGCGTCATACTAAAAGTAGGTCATTCATGGAGCTGGATTTTGATCGCTACACCTACTCAACTCACGCTTCCCCTTGAGACCGCAGAGACTACGGGTTTAGACGCTAAAACTGTTAAGACTAGTCCGTTTGATCCCGCTACAACCCCTGAGCCAACGACTGATATTACCGCACCGATTCATCCCGAGCTGAGTGCGTTTCGTTCATCGCGGCTGTGGTTGCCTGAGCGCGTTTTGTTTACGCCGATGGCACTCGAAGAGCCATGGGGACAGGAGCTTTATCGACGGGCGCAGTCACTCGATTTGCCGATCGAGGAGTTAGGCCGCAATCGCATCACAGGCGTTAAGGGTGAGACCGAGCGCGAGACTTATGCCAGAGCAAAGCGGACGCTGGCAGTGGTGACGGCTCCGCCCAGCAGCTTTAAGCTCAGCCCGATTCCACCTTCCGCAGACTGGCAGTTTCACATTGCTGAAGGTTGTCCGGGTCACTGTCAATATTGCTATCTAGCAGGCAGTTTGCAGGGTCCACCTCTGATTCGCGTGTTTGCTAACCTGCCGCAGATTCTCGCCAACCTAGGCAAGTATGAGCAGCCGGGCAAGGCGACTAGCTTTGAGGTGAGTTGCTACACCGACCCGCTTGGTATTGAGCATTTAACGGGCAGCTTGGCAGAAGCGATTCGCTATTTTGGCACACGCGAGGACGGCTATTTGCGCTGGGTGTCCAAGTTTGACAACGTAGACGGGCTGCTGGATTTGCCGCATAACGGGCATACGCGCTGTCGAGTTAGCGTCAATGCTGCCTGGGTTTCCCAGAAGCTCGAAGGCGGTACGGCGACTGTTCCTCAGCGGCTTCAGGCACTCCGCAAGCTCGGACTTCCGCGTGAGCAGGGCGGCGGTGGCTATCCGATCGGTTTAGTGATCGCGCCGATTATGCCGATCGAGGACTGGGAGCAGCACTACAGCGATTTGTTCGATCAGATCGAGCAGGCGATCGACTTCCCCTGTGTCCTCACGTTTGAGCTGATTTCGCACCGCTTTACGCCCGGCTCTAAGGAAGTGCTGCAAGCCTGGTATCCCAACAGCAAGCTAGATATGGACGAGCAGAATCGCATTATCAAGCGCAACAAGTTTGGCGGCACGAAGTATGTGTACGACGGCAATACGATGAGGCAGCTTCGCCAGTTCTTTGAAGGGGAGATCAATAAGCGGTTTCCGCAGGCGCAGGTGCTGTACTGGACATAGGCGACTTTATGACTTTGACGACAATTTGGGGGCATCTGCCCCTTTTTTGCAATCAAGTTTTTACAATTGAGAAGCTCCGTGAGCCGATCGAGACTGTTTTCGCCGGCGCATCGTTTGTGCTTTGCCGACAAGATCCTGGAAGAAGTCGGTTTCGACAATTTCTTTAACTTGCTTTTGTCGCTTGGCTTCGTCAATCTCAATTTTTAATTCCTGAACCTGCTGCTTGAGTCGCTGTTCGCGTAGATAAACTTGCTGTGCCATTTTTTTAAAAATGCGGGCGAGTTGTCCCAGTTCATCGGTACGACGTGCGACCGGGGAAAGGTGATCTAGCTCAAAGGTTTCGGCTTCAATGTCTGCGGCAACGTGGGCAATGCGAAGAATCGGACGTGCCACAATCCGATCGACTGCAATAATTGCCAGACCCGCGGCTATCAAGACAAACACGCTAATCACAATCAATAGAACCTGCCTGCTGCGGTTAATTTCAACCAGGTAGCCAGCCTCAGGAATAATCGCACCCACGACCCAATCCAGATAGCCCACGGGCGATAGCGAGATGCGATAGCTCTCTCCGGTTTTGGGATCGACGTAAACGTATTCCTGCTGATTTTGAATTGTACTAAGGTTTATCTTTTGGGCTTGAATCGTCTGATTTGCTAATTGAAGCAGCGGGTTCTGCGCCTGGCTCAATTGCTGAAGCTGGGTTTGACGTTTTGCCTCTGAAAAAACTTCCTGCGGATCGGTTGAAGCAATTAATTCCTGTTCAGGATTGAGAATAAAGGCTTCTCCCGATCGATCGCCTTTCATGCGTTCGAGATATCGTGAAAGCTGAGCCAACTCGATTCCAATTCCAATCACTCCGATCGTCTTTTGATCTTGCTGTAGACGAATCGTTGTATCCATTCCTGGCGCGTTGGTCGATCGATAAATATAAACCGTCCAGGCAGGCTTTCCGTCAGTACGAATTGCACTTTTATACCAGGGGCGATCAGGCGCATAAAACGCAGGCTCCATCGGGGCGGAGTGCTGATCAATTTGCTTGAATTCCTGATTTTCTACCTGATAGGTGCGAATGGTGCTGTGGGTAGTGCGAGTCCTGCCATCCCAATCGCGAACGTGAAAGTGCAGCAAATCATCCGCAGTGCGCTGTACGCCGACAAAATCACCGTCTGCAAAGCCAAGCTGAATCCAGGTAAAGTCGGGATTGGCAGCAAGGGTACTCAGGAAAAAGGCTTCCTGCTCCTGCCAATTGTTCAGGTCAATCAGTTCCTGCGTAAAACTGCTGTCTACAAGCTGCTGCGCGGATTGGGCACTCAGAAACAGCCGCTTGACTTCCTGACTGGTGGCATTGGCAATTTCCTGATTGACCTGAGTCATCAGCGTATTCACGTTGCGTCGCGAAGTCATTGCACAGGGAATATAGACGATCGCAGCCGTTGCGCCTACGGTTGCTAGTATCGCTCCTACCAGGCTGACTTTGAGACCAGGCGTACCTGCTTTTGACCGGAGATAGTTTTGCAGCGAGCGAAGTCGGGTCACGGAAAATCTCCTCACAGCGTAGAGTCGGGTAAACAGGGCGGAAGGGTTGAAATATCGATCCTTGGTTCCGCTTCGGATTGAGCAACTAGGGCAGTTGCGGCAATCCCTGTATGGACAATTCCCAAGGTGCGGAAGGGATCAACAATGGGATCGATCGCAATAAACAGCACCAGCACTGCTTCCAAGGGAAGTTTCAGGGGATTCAGCACAATGTCGAGCATGGTCAGCGTGATCACGCTCGTTGCGCCCGAAGTTGCCATGCCCGCTAGAATCGAGAGAACCACGACGAGTGCCAACTGTCCCCCGCTCAAATCTTTGTTGTAAAGCTGGGCGACAAACAGAGCAGCCAGGGCAAAGTAAATCACCGATCCAAAGCGGCAGAGTGTAATCGAAAGCGGCGTCAAAAGCTGGGTTGTTTGGCGATCGAAGCCTAAACCGTTGCTCAGCGCGGAGATTGCTGAGGGAATGCAGGCAAGGCTGCTCGACGTTGCCAGTGCCAGAAAGGTTGACTCTTTAAGCTGTGCTAGGACGGTTAGAAATGATTGATTGGTTTGTCGCCAAATGATAATGGTACTGAGAATATAAATGATGACAAAAGTGAGAATGGCAATCAGCACAAACCGAATCATGGAAAACAGAATATCAATGCCCAACTGCGAAAACTGGGTCGTCAATAAGCTGCATAACCCAAGCGGTAATAAAACAGTTAATCCTTGAATTAGCCGATTGCAGGCATGATAAACACTTTCTAACGCTGCAAACAACGATTGCGTGGCAGGTTCTCGCACGAGTCCCAGCGAAATGCCAAAGACGAGCGCAAACACTAAAACTCTCAGCGTTTGCCCTTCGCTCAGCGCACTAAAGATATTTTCTGGAATCAGATTGACCAGCAATTGATTCAGCGGAAATTCTTCAGGCTGTATTTCTGCCCCGCTTAATGAAATTTCCAGATCGATTCCCGACTGATTGACTAAAATGCCTAATTTCTTCAGAGCTGAAGCCGAAAGATTTTTCCCCGGCTGAGCCAGGGTGGCGATCGCAACGGCAATACTGCTCACCAGCAGCAATCCGATCGGAAACACAGCAACCATGCGCCGGATCGACCGAGCGGCATTATCCGTCATCATCAGTCGCCCTGTGCTGACCGTTACCGCAGAAAGCAAAATCGGCAGAACGCACATCTTCAGCAAGCTTAAGTAGAACTGTCCCAGGGGGGCGATCGACGCGGCAATCTGAGGCTGGCAAGTTCCCAGATAGATACTCAGCCCAATGCTAACGGCGATCGTCCAGGGACTTTTTAGCCACCGAATCAGGAATGGAACGGAGAAAAACTTGGGATAGTTTGAGGAGGTCTTTGAGAAATATCTTGAGAAATACTTTGACATCGCTTTCCTACCGGTTTCCTTGAAAATTGGTCTGAAGCCGATTGGAATAAGCTTGCAGCAGGCTATCTGCGGTGTCATTAATATTCATCGTGTCGAGCACCTGATTCACAAATGCCAGCAGATGTTGGCTGTCCCAGGGAAGGGCAATGGCGATCGCATCTTCGGTGTCAGTCAGGGCAATCGTCTGAAGCTGAAGGGCAGCATCGGGTTTGCTGAGTACGACTTTCTTAACCTCCAGTTCATCACGATAGGTTGCCAGCACCTCACCTCGAATCACCGCATCCACCGCGGCAGACCAGGACGGAAACTCGACTACTTCTGCTTTGGGAAATCGCTTTTGAGTAAACCCGACATAGGAAGATCCCTGGATCACGCCGATCTTGCCTTCCAAATTCCGAATCACTTCAGGAATGCTGCGTCCGTTTGCCTGCTGTACAAGCTGAAGTCGGTTCACCAGCAAACCCTGCCGCATGGTGACGTAAGGTTGACTAAAACGCACAGATTTAGCACGGCTCAGCGTTCGGCTCAGCTTCGAGATTGCCAGATCCGCATCGAGACGATACACCGTCTGCACCACCTGATCAAACGTCTTTGCCGATCGATTAAACTCTACCGAAACCCCAAGCTGCTCCGCAATCGATCGCGCAACCTGAACGTCAGAGCCTTCTGGCGTCCCTTCAGCAGTTATAAAAAAAGGCGGATTGTCTTGATTCAGCATTGCCACCACGAGCTTTCCGCGCCGCAAAATCCGCTGAACGTCTGGCGGCATAGGTGATCGATTCTCTTGCAGGGCTGCGGAGTCTTCATCCGGGGTCTGTTTTGTCCTTGAGATTCTTTCGCCCCCTCTATCCTGGATTGATGAGGAACTTTGAGGGGGACTTTGAGCTGCACTATGACTTGCGACTGCGTCTGGTATTGTGATCGGAACCGCCAGCCAGAGCAGCAGCACCAGCGTCGTCCATCCGATGAGCTTGATCAGGGGTTTCCGCATTGTCGATTGCATGGGGGAGTTGCATTTGATTCAGGCTGCCCAAATCGATTGCAGCGATCGCCGACCAAACGCCAGATCCAGCGTTAGCGATGCTGCCACTTCGAGCGGGTCAACCCACGGCAGGGGAAGGGTTTCTATGCGGGTCAGTGCGACGGAAAGCTCGGTACATCCTGCAATCACTAGCTCTGCGCCCTGCTGTTGCAGCCATTCGATCGACTGCTGAAGCGCTTGTATTGCCTGCTCAGAAATCCAAATGCCTGCATTTTTGATTCCCCAATTGGGATGATAGATCGACTGCATTATTTGGAGTTGTACCCCCGATCCCAGCATGGGCACGATTGGAATTAACCCGGTCTGCGTCAGGCTACGCGTATAAAGTTCAGTTCTTAATGTACCGTCTGTTGCCAAAACCCCCACTCGCCGCACCTGGGGATGAGCAACTCGAATGAACTGTACTGTTTGTTCCATTAAATGAATCCAGGGAACATTGAGCTGAGGCTGAACCCGATCGTAAAACGCATGGGCGGTGTTGCAAGTCACCAGAATAAAGTCAACGCCGGACCGTTCTAGTAAATGCCCATAGTGCAGCAGCCAGGGCACGCAGTCAGCGGTTTCTCCGACAATGCTTTTTGTGCGATCGGGAATATTCGATGCGTTCACCAACAACCAGACCGGATGATCTTGATCGCTGCTGTTGCCTCGCTCTAGATTTTTTTGAATCAACCGCTGTTCAAACTCAAGATGGGCAAGCGGACCCATACCGCCCATAATTCCGGGAACTGCAATTTGCTGAGGCGTAAGTTGTAAATGTCGCACGACAAAAGCTCGCAACGGGAATAAATTAGCGAAATTAATGTAGATAGACACGAATGCCAATGACGATCGCCACCAGCAACACGATCGGAATTGCAATTGCCGCCATGCCATTATGGCTTTTGACCACGCGAGATTCATGACTAATCACCGCTTTCTTGATGGTTTCGTGCATTTCTTCGCGCAGTTTGGTCATTTCTGCGTCCAGGCTATCGGTGCTGTAAAGCTGCCTGAGGCGATCGAAGACATCCCGTGCCAGAACCAGGCTTTGTTCCGGGTGTTTAAACAAAACGTCTAGAATTTCTTCGTGGCTGAAGATCATAACTTTCGTCGATTCCATCACTTTTGCCGTTGAGGAACGCGACTTGCGATCGATTAGCTCAATCTCACCAAAGACTTTGCCCACACCCAGCGTTTTTGCCACCACTTCCCCTGTTTCGGGATAGCGATCGACTAGCTCAATCCGTCCGCTTTTAATTAGATAAACGTTGTCGCTGGCATCGCCTTCCTGATACACCACGTCCCCCGGTGCATAAGTTCGCTTTTCCATAAAGTCGTTACTGAAGTGTGATAGTTTCTCGCCCATTGTTCCCATACTGTATTCAGGTTTATCGCCTATCTCAAAATCCTGGTTTTATTAGAGGGACGCTTTATGTCTCAAATCATTTCAATTCACTCCTTCCGGGGTGGCACGGGGAAATCTAACCTGACGGCAAATTTGGCAGTGGCGATCGCTAGTCAGGGCAAGCGAGTTGGCATTGTAGACACTGATATTCAGTCGCCCGGAATTCACGTCATTTTCGGTCTGGACGAAGATTCCTTTAACTACTCGCTGAACGATTATTTATGGGGACAGTGCCCCATTGAAAAAACTGCCTATGATGTCACTTCTCAGCTCCAAACTGCCACCGGAACTGCTAATCTCGCAGGCAAGGTTTATCTGGTGCCCTCTAGCCTCAAAGCCGGAGAAATCGCCAAGGTGCTGCGAGAAGGCTTTGATGTTGGTCTGCTGAACGAAGGCTTTCAGGAACTCACCGAACAGCTAGACCTGGACTACCTTTTTATCGACACGCACCCCGGCTTAAACGAGGAAACGCTGCTGTCGATCGCAATTTCCGATGCGATGGTGATTATTCTGCGTCCCGATCGCCAAGATTTTCTGGGTACGGCAGTGACTTTAGAAGTGGCGCAGCGGCTCGACGTGCCCAATATCATGCTGCTGGTCAACAAAACGCCTCAAGCCTTCTCTCGTGCTTCGGTGCTGGAACAAGTGCAAACGCGCTACGGCGTTCCGGTGGGCGGTTTGTTCTACGAAAACGAGGAAATGCTGCAACTGGCAAGCGGCGGCGTGTTTTGGCTGCATCATCCCCACCATACGTTTAGCGAAGAAGTGCATACCGTCGCGCAAAAATTACTGGCACTGGAGTATGTCGGATAATCCCGAATGGCAATTAGAACCCCAGGCGGAGCAGCCTGCAAGAAAACAGTCCCGCCGCAGCGCAGGCTTATCCACGCGAACAATGGCAGATCTGCTGTTTCTAGCGGAAAGGGAACGATCGCTGATGAATTGGCTAGTTCGTCACCAGCAGGCAACGGTCTCTGAGATTGCTGTTCATTTGAATCAATCGGAGTCCGCAATTGAAGCTTTGCTGAGCGAGCTAATTGCTCAAGGATTTATCCAGAAAGTTGAGCAAGCCAATACTTGCCACTATCAGCCGAATCTCATATCTCGTAAAGGACGCAGCAGTGTTCCCAAAAATATCTGGGACGCACTGGAATAAGTTGGTGAGACGGGTACTTTCGCATTGCCCCCGCTGTTTCTCTTGATAACCCTCAACACTGGGGGACTTTGAGACGGGTAGAACTGCCTATTACAAAAGGGATGCCTGAAAGGGGGCAGTTCGGATATATCTTCTTCTCAAGACTCTCTAAGGATTGCTTTCACTGTTTCAAAAGCATGACAGCACCCCCTTTATCCTTATCCAGAACCGATCGACAAACTTTCTAGTTTTTCGTTTCAACAATTTCTTCAACCCATTTCTATGATTATCAATCAATCGATCGCGTCTGGTTCTCAGCTCACAACTCAATTTTGGCAGTGGCGCGGGTTTTCGATCGCCTATCAAACCGCAGGAACGGCGGGAACGGCAGTTTTGCTGATTCACGGGCTGGGGGCATCCTGTCGGCACTGGCGCAGGAATATTGAAGCGTTAGCACAGCAGCATCGGGTGTATGCGATCGATCTGATTGGCTTTGGCGAATCGGCGAAACCCAAGCCGGGAGAAGCAATTCACTACCGATTTGAGACCTGGGGCGAACAAATTAACGATTTTTGCCGAGACGTGATTGACGAACCTGTCCATATTGCGGCAAATTCAATCGGCTGTTTGGTGGGATTACAGGCAGCAGTGAATCAGCCTGAGCAAATAAAGTCGCTAGCCCTGTTAGATTGTGCATTGCGGCTCCAGCATGAGCGAAAGCTGAACTGGTATCGACGAATTGTTTTTCCGCGGGTGCAAAAGCTGTTGACGCATCCGGCGATCGGGCACTTCTTTTTCTCAAAGCTGGCTCAGCCGCAAGTGATTCGCAAAGCACTACTGAAGGCATATAGCCGCAAAGAAGCCGTTACCGATGAGCTGGTCGAAATTTTGCTCAAGCCTGCCCAGGACGAGGGCGCAGCCGATGTGTTTCTGTCGTTCATCACTTATTCCAAAGGCGTTTTACCAGAGGATCTCCTGCCACAAGTTCAGGTTCCAGTCCTGATTGCTTGGGGAATCGATGACCCGTGGGAGCCGTTTGAGAAGGGGAAAGCCCTGGCGGAATTTCCGGCGGTCAAGCAATTTGTGCCGTTACCTGGAATTGGTCACTGTCCCCAGGACGAAGCTCCTGAGATCGTCAATCCGTTATTGATTGAGTGGTTTGCAGCTCAGGCTGACCAGGCTTCCCGGAAATCGGCGTAGAGCGTGAGTCCACCATCGATAAATAGCGTTTGCCCGGTGATGTAGGTCGCTTCATCCGAAACCAGGAAGGCAACGGCGGCTGCCATTTCTTCAGACGTTCCAGCACGACCCATTGGAATGTGGCTTTCGACGATCGCCTTTTGTTCTGGATCATGGGTCCAGGCGTCGTTAATGGGCGTAATGGTGGCTCCGGGGGCAATCGCATTGATCCGAATACCGCGATTGGCGTATTCCAGAGCTAGGGTTTTAGTCATATTTCCCATGCCGCCTTTGCTGATCGAGTAGCTGATGTAGGAAGGGCGGGGAATGACTTCGTGAACGCTAGAGACATTAATAATGACACCGGGGCGGTTCTGAGCCAGGAAATGTTTAATTGTTTCTCGCGCACAGAGATAGGCTCCACGCAAGTTAACGTTGATTACACGATCGAACTCGTCGGTTGATACTTCGTGGGAGGCTTGCTCGGTCTGAATTCCAGCATTGTTGATCAAAATATCTAGACCGCCAAACTTGTCAACAGTCGCACTGATCACGTTTACGATGTCTTCTTCTTGGGATACATCGCCCTGAACTAATAGGGACTGCACGCCGCATTCTTCTGCCTGTCCACAGGCTTTTTGCATTGCCTGCTCTTCGGTATCTTCTGCGCCTTCAGGATTTTTACGGTAGTTGATCGCAATGTTGCAGCCTTCTTGCGCCAAACGAACGGCGATCGCCTGTCCAATTCCCGAACTTGCGCCCGTAATCAGTGCGGTTTTTCCCTTTAATCCTTTCATCGTTTTCTCAGAAGCTTGCAATATGCCAGAACGCTTCCCAGTTTCACCCACAGCTCTGCTTTCGCTCCACCTCTCCAAAGGAAGAAATCGGCGATCGGCTTTTTAACCCGCAGCTTTTAATCGATCGAGATTCCGTTAGAAGAATGGGTGGCATCACTTTGGGCAAAGGACTTCGAGTCCTTCGAGTCCACTAAGTGGCGATGCGGCAAATCCGAGGGCTGATCCTGAAGCCTGATGGTATAAATCTCGGTCAGCATCGGAATTCCGGCTGCCTGCAAGGCTTCTTTAATCGCGATCGCGGCTCGTGAGGTGCTTTCTAAAAACAACTGACGACGGGAACTGACCCAGATTCGCACCTGAAGCTTCACGGCGTTGGCTCCCAGCTCCCAAACTAGAACTTCGGGCAATGGGTCTGCCTCGACGCCTTCGGTGTGCCGCAGCACGTCTTCAATAATTCGCTGAGCAGTTTGAATGTCGGCTTCATAGTCAATGCCGATCGTGATCTCGCTACGGCGAATTTTGACCATCGTGTTATTCACAATGCTGGCGTTAAAAACTTCCTGGTTGGGAATATAAACTGTGCGTCCGTCGTAGGTTTTGATTCGGGTTGCCCGGAGCTGGATCTGGGTAACGGTTCCTTCGTATTCTTTAATCACAATCTGATCACCCAGCCGAAACGGACGCGATGCCAGCAAGATAATTCCCGAAAAATAGTTGCTCAACACATCCCGCAAGCTAAAGCCAATTGCCACACTCGTGAGTCCCAGCGTGCCAAACAGGGCCGCAAAATCCAGTCCTAAAACGCCCAGTGCCACGATCGTCCCCAGCACCCAGACGGCTCCGTATCCCAGACGGCTCACCAGCACTTTTGAGTTGTGATCAATCTCCCAACGTCCTGCCCCTGCCAGCACGACTCGCCGCATACTCGCTGCAAACGCCCAAGTGAGTGCTATTACCAGCAACGCACCAATCAGAGCAGGCAACTGATCGATCGCATCTCGCAAAAACTGCCGCATCGTGGAATATAACCGTTGTCCCACGTCGATCGCTAAAGGTGGCTGATCAAATGCTTCGGTCAACTCGTCTGCCCACTGCTGTGCCAAGATTTCGACAGGCAGATTAAAGTCCTGAGCATCCTGCTGGGTGATGGTCATCAAAACGCGATTGTTAACTTGCAGCGTGGCAACCGATCGGGTGGAATTTACCCGCACCCTGACCGAGCGCTCTATTTCGGACTGTGCCAAAATGCTGCCAATGCGGCGGTTAATGATTCGTGCCCGCTCTGCCGCGGTTAAATTCGTCAGTCCGCCAATCTGAAAAATGGGCTGTCCTCGCACCACCACATCAGCAAAGAATAGCCCTTCGGATGAAGCTTCCGGCACGGGCGTTGAAGCGGCTGGCGAACTCGCTGGAGCAGTCTGTGCCCATCCGGGCAGACCACTCAAAACTGCAAATGCCGTAATCAGGGCGATCGCCCAAAACCGTTGAAATTTAATCAGCCGTGGCATGGCGAGTATCGCAAACATCACATCGACGGCACGATCGATACAAAACGGCTACAAGCAAGCAAAGACCTGCTTCAGTCAGATAAACCGTCAGATCAACCATGCCGTCGCGTGCCATGCTGGCAGATTCATTCAGGGCTTGTCACCTGCCGCAGGGTATGCATGAATTAAATGGCACTGCCCCGCAGATTCTTTAACGGAAGTTGTAGCCAATTCCCAAAATCACGCCCACTTCCACATCATCAGGAAAGCTGACGTTGGCACTTGCGTTTGCGGTGAACTCGTTGGTAATTGGCACATCCACACCTACCGTCACTAGGGGCTGAATTTCGCTATCGTCGTCTGCGCCAATTGCAATACCGCCCCCAATAAACGGAGCCAGCCCGATGCGTTCGTCATCTACCGTGGTCGAAACGGCGATCGGAAAATCAACCGTTGCTGGAAAGAGGAACGTGACACCATCCCCCACCAAAGCAGCCGGACGAAGCGAAATATTTTCCGTAATGCCCACTTTGCTCAAAATGGCAAAATTGCCTGTGCCCAGTCCGCTATCGCCGCCGAAGCCAATATTGCCGCCAATGCCAATGTAGCTTGAACCCGATCGCGTGGCTCGACCCGGATCGACTTCTTGAGCAGTAATGATCGAATTGGAGCCTTGTGCATCAATATTCGCATTAATCTCGGTATTAATACCAGATTGGTCGTCCTGCGGAGTAATCATTTGAGCTGTCTCAGTTCCGCGCTGCGTTTCCCCCTGCAAACTGTCTGCTGAAACTTCGGCGGAATCAAGCGGAGGAACTGCTTCTGCGTTGATTACAGGAGTCGGTTCGCTATGAAGCGGTTCTTCTTGAACGGTTAACGAATTGGCTGCGTCAGGTTGCGCGTTTAGTGGGGCATCCGATCGGATGACCGCAGTGTCAGGAGTTTGATTCGCTTGTGGCATTGCCTGAAAAGTTTCGGCTTGAGCCGATCGACTGCCCATCGCCACCAAAATTCCTGCCAGGCTAGAGATAAAAAATAGTTGCTTAAAACGTAAGGTATTCATTCCACTCACCCACAATAATTTTCAAAGCCATACTTTCAGGGTAAACACCCAAACCCAACTCGGAGGACGATAAACGCGACCAATCAGGCAATTTTGGCGAAAATATATCTAAAGTCAGACTGGTAACAGTTCAACCCTGGCAATACGCTGAACAATACGCTGAGGGATACCCTGGGCAGTGGGCTGGACAGAAGCCAGGGTCAACGACGCACAGTGCCTAAACCGCAGAGAGCTGATACACTTCCTCCGCCACTCGCTTAAGGCGGCGAAGCTGTGCCTGCATATCTTGCTTTGTCCAGTCATAGGCAAACTGATTAAAGCCGTAGCGAACGATCGCATTCGGGATCGAAAACTCAAAGCGATTAATTAATCGTGTGCCCCGCTCATTGGGCTGGCATTCCCAGCGATCGCGCCCTTTGAAAAAGCCTTGAAACTCCCACACAATCAGCCCCGGTTCCCGCTCGCCCACTGTAACTCTCAGCTTGGGCTTCAACAGAGGAACCTGAATCACAAAGCGGCTGCGGCTACCTAACTCGGTACTCCACTCGCTAATCGGCTCACAGCGCAAAGCAGGATTGAGCCATCGGTGCATTAGCTCTAAGTCCGTCAGGCATTGCTCGACAGCGGTTGCGCTAGCCTTGATTTGAATCGATTGCTCAAAGACTTGCAGCGGCATTCTGGCAGGAGTCGGAGAGAGTTACTAAGGAGAGTTCCCAAAGATCACTGTAATACATTAGATAATCTAACGTCTGATGGGCTAGCGTCTGGCAGTTTACTGGAGACGGAATAAAGTAAACCTTCAACTTAGAGGCATAGGCAACTTAGAGGTACAGGCGACTTAAAGGTACAGGATTGCCCAAAATCGAGGAGCACGCAATCCGACAAACAGCATGACTGTTTAATTATTTTCCAGAATACGACTTCTGAAATACAACATGAAATTATGACGGCGCAGGCCTCGGATAACTTCGCCGCAGGCTATTAATTGAACTTACTGAACTTAACGAATCTACATCAGTATTAAGGCAATTCTCCATCGCAATTCTATTTTTTGATCTGCCAGTTCCGATCGCCCGCCATTACCGTTTTGTCTAAATCCCGCTCGTTATTTCTTCATAAAGAGAGAGGCGACTCTAAGGCTTCCGACATAATCTTATCGGTATTTAGTGTGACTGCAAAATTTTAGCGAGCAGATAAACCCGCACTGTTGATCGAGGCGATCAATTGGCGATCGACTCCTGAAAACCGTTCCGTTGTTTTACAGTTTCTCCTGATTTTTTCCTAGGAAAACGAATACGCTTGTTTTTCAGTCCTTAGTGATGTTTCTGGTATCAAAACCCTATGAGTGAGATTTGGTGCGTCGCGTCCCTTCATTTGCCTGAGCCGCTGGGCTGGCTTCCCTGGCTTGCCCAAGCCAATCCGCTTACAGAAAGTACAGCGGTAGCAACCAACTGGCTTCAGGGAATTACAGCCTATCTGCCTCGTTTGATTGCGGCGATCGCCGTTTTGATCATTGGCTGGCTGATCGCGCTGCTGGTCGCTTCGGTTGTTCGAGGCATTTTGAGTAAAACGAATCTAGACGATCGCATTGCCCACGCCATTACTGGACACCCAACGACGCAGGGCGATTCACTGCGGGTGGAGCGATGGATCTCAGCCGGGGTATTCTGGCTGATCATGTTGTTTGCGATCGTGGCATTCCTGAACGCGCTTCAGCTTCCGGCAGTCTCCGCGCCGCTGACTAGTCTGCTGAACCAAATTTTTGCCTATTTGCCGCGCCTGGGTGGAGCCGTTGTGCTTTTGCTGGTGGCGTGGTTGTTGGCAACGATCACCAAGCTGGTTGTTACCCGTGGATTATCGCGGTTTAATCTAGACGATCGGCTAGCGGCGCAAACAGGCGGAACTGATGCAGGCAGCCCGTTTTTGCTGAACGAAACCCTCGGCAACGCGCTGTACTGGTTTGTGCTGCTGTTTTTCCTGCCCCTGGTTCTGGATGTTTTAAATCTTCAGGGTCCGCTTCAGCCTGTGCAGAATTTGCTCGATCAGATTCTCTCTGCGCTGCCCAGAATTTTGACAGCGATATTGATTGCGGCGGTCGGCTGGCTGATTGCGCGAGTTGTGCGCGGCATTGTCACGAACCTGCTTAGCGCAGTGGGAACCAACCAGATCGGCGCAAGAATCGGCTTGACCCAGACAGCGGGCGGGCTATCCCTGGCGGCATTGATCGGCACGATCGTGTATGTGCTGATTTTGATCCCGACGGCGATCGCTGCCCTCAATGCGCTGCAAATCGAAGCTATTTCTGCCCCGGCAGTGCAAATGCTCGAGCAAATCCTGACTGCTCTGCCGCTGATTTTCACGGCGGGTCTGATTCTGGCAATCTTCTATGTGATTGGGCGATTTGTGGCAGATCTGGTCGCCAGTATTCTGACCAGCATCGGCTTCAACAATATCTTTAGAGTTCTCGGATTCCCCCCGTCTGCAGCAACTACCGGACGCACCCCGCCGCCTGCTCCGCCCTCCACCACCATTGGAACTGCTCCGGGAACGGTTCCGCCCGGAAAGCCTGCGCCAGGCGCGAAAACCGTGGTGCAGTCTGGGGCTCGATCGCCTTCTGAAATTGCTGGGATTGTGGTGCTGGTCGGCATAATGCTGCTGGGCGCAGTTGCGGCAACCGAAGTGCTGGGCTTTGAGTCTCTCACAGCAGTTGTCTACGGTTTGTTGGCAATCTCGGCACGGGTGCTGATTGGACTCGCCGTATTTGGTGTGGGTCTGTACCTGGCAAATCTAGCGTTTAATCTAATTAGCAGTTCCGGCGGACGCCAAGCCCGAGTTCTGGCACAAACCGCCCGGATTGCCATTATTGCGCTGGTCGCTGCGATGGCACTTCAGCAAATGGGTATTGCCAGTAGCATTGTGAATCTGGCATTTGGTCTTATTGTGGGAGCCATTGCCGTGGCGATCGCCCTTGCCTTTGGTTTAGGGGGTCGAGATGTGGCGGCCGACCAACTGCGCGAATGGGTGTCGTCGTTCCGGCAGAATAGCCCGCGATAGAAATTCGATCGTGTTTTATAGATAAACCTTAGGGCGGCTCTGCCGCCTTTTTTTTGAATTTATAGAAATTGAATTTATATGGAAATGTGGAAATTGGATTTATATAAAAATTGGATTTATGGAAATTGTATGAGTTGGCAATGCGTATCGTGGAGCAGACAGGAACTTTTGCACTGAACGCAAGCAAGGCTTGAGGGAGGAATGACCGCTACTGCAGCGGGAGCCAACCTAATTTGGCAAGCTGCCGCAGAAAACTAAGCATCTAGGGGCTATTTGCCGTTTTGCTGTTTTCATCCCTCAATCTTGGTTAGGGTGAGCAGTGCCCACCCTGGAAAGCCAATGATCAGACGGTTCTACAGTCCGGTTTCTTCGTTGTGTTCAGCCGTGGTCGGGTCAACGCCCATTGGTGCAACAATGTCACGGAACAGGGTAATTTGCTGACCAAAATCAAGCCCCTTGATTTGCTCAAAGAGTTGATTTGCTTGCTCAGAAAGCTCATAGTTTGCAGGCATGGGAATAATCGTTCCCTGATCCATTCCCTGAGACAGGTAGTACCAGAACAGAAGTTTTGTCGTGTCGCTCAGTGCCCCATATTCTCGCGCAATAAAGCTGTTTTTCCGCATAACTAAGTCGCGCTGAAGCTGAAGCTGCTCTTCATGAGAGAGTTCTTTAACCTGATTGAACAATCCTTCTGCAATCTCTGGAGAAACGGTGCTGGCAGCGGGGGCAGCCGGAGTCACAGAGTCGCCCATTTCCTTATAAATGAAATAAAAGAGTGCAAGCTGCTGATCAACATCCAGGCTCTGAAAAGCTTGTACTAGCTCAGTGGAAGAATTCGACGTGGTATATGTCATAAATCGTTAATTAACTCATCGACTGAAACTTTACCAGTCGCTTTTCGCTCACCTAACCCGCTCAAGATATAAATCAGTATCCTAACAGGGATAGAGGCTATGCTACAGGGAGAAGTTTTCCCGTAGAAATTGAGAGAAACCAAAAAGCCAAAAGTTTCGTAGACAACTCCGTCTAACGGCAGACGATCGCTCTTCTTTCAATCATCTACTATGCAAATGGAAAGGAAGAGAGACCAGAAACTGCGGCAGTTCCTTCGGGGGCTGCTTTTTCATATTCTATTTTCGTTCTTTGAAATACTCGTTGAGAAACTTGCTCTCAAACAAGCAGCTAAAGCATCAGAAGTGACTCATTTTTATTTCTTTATTTTCAGTTAAGAAATAATTGTTAAGCTGAACCTTCTCTTGCTGCATAGGGATAAGAAGCAACGTGTTGAGCAAGAAATGTATATCAATAGCGAGTCTACCTACTAAAGTGGTGCAAGAATCCGCTAAAATTCTCTTTGATATTTTTAATAGTTAGCACCTACGCTTTTATGAATCCACCGCTGGTTCATTCCGATGTTGGGGTTCCCAAAATTCTCATCGTGGATGACATTTCTGATAATTCTTTCTTACTCCAAACGTTTTTGGAAACCGAAGGATATCAGGTTGATGTCGCGGATAACGGTTATGCCGCTCTGGAAAAAATAGAAGCAGAACCTCCTGCCCTCATCCTGCTCGATATGATGATGCCTGGGATGAATGGCTTTGAAGTCAGCCGTCGGATTCGCCAGAATAAAGCGTTGCCCTATATTCCAATTCTGCTGATTACCGGATTTGATCAGCCTTCAGAAGCCGAGGAGCAAGAATTAGGAATTAACGGGTTTATCCGAAAACCTGTCGATTTTACAGAACTCATCAATCAAGTTCGATCGCTATTACCGAAGGCATGAGCCAATGCCTGCCAATCGCTTGAAGAAATGTTAAGATGTGTATAGGTTGGATTAAGGGCAGTGATACCTACCGAGTTCACTTAACCGAATGACTCACTATCCTGGGCTAAAACTCTGTTTTGGGAAGTGTGCTATGTAAAAAAGCTATGTAAAAAAATGCAGCCTAAGAAGACTGCAATGACCATAGCAACTTTAATAATTGTGTTAATGCATTACGTTAATGTATTTCGCTAATGCATTAACGTAATGCGTTGCGTTAATACAACGATGAAAGCAGGGGCGAATGCAGCGGTTGATGCGATCGCTGATAAGTTTGGCAATCAATCGACCTACAAAGGAACTAGATCGGACTCCAGCAGCATAATTGTGGTCTCATAGCCAATTCTTCCCATATCCGGCTCTGGTCCCATCTCCATCTCGACCAAATACTGCCAGGAGCCTGAAGCGGGCCGGTAGGACTTTACTTTTCCTTTTCCTCCAATAAACCGAACCGTTTGCTCACAGTTGAAGCGCGGAAACTCTTTCATTGCCTATATTTCTCCCACTCACATTTTTATTTCTACTGGGAACAACGCTGATTTTCCTCTACCACAAGACTTGAGTTTTAGGAAGCCGTTAGAACTCAAGGGGTATTTACGTAGATAGACTGCTTGAAAACTTGAAAGGTTCATATTTACAGGCGTTTTCGGGGCTATATCTCCTTTTGCTCTGGTTCTCTATCGACTGACGCAGGAACGTAAAGAAATATTTAACACTCTAGAAAGAGGATTTTCTGAGTGTCCCGCAGCATCCTGGAACTATCAAGGTTCGCAACCAAAAGTTAGCTGTCATTTCAGCTCTTCGATGCGTTCTTCTCTATCCGCTCAGTGCGTGATCACCTGCGCCCAGCGCGCATTCTTCGACAACGAAGCTGGGAAAAAATCAAGGAGTTTGCTTTATGACTGGACAAATGTGCTGGCTTTCGAGCTTCGGTCACGACGGAACTAAGATTCTGCACATTAGAACTTCCCCGAGTCAACCCTGGCAGTCGTACAAAACCTTCCGAGGCGCAGTGCCAGATTATGAGATTCCGGGTGGCTCAAAAGGCTGGGCAACTTACCAGAAGCTCTTGCGTGAAGGATGGCAGCTTATCTCTAGTGCCGAAGGGCAAGCAACCGCAGTTTCACATAGCTTGAAAACGGCTTAATTCGCGAACGATCGAAACGATTCATTCTTTATTCGTTCAGGACTTGGACAGATGTTTAACCTCGTGCAGTTCTTCTCTCATTTGACATCCTCCCGCTTAAACGTCTTGAATCCCATCCGCAAATGGCTCGATTCGGTGGAGATTCAAAACCCGAAGGTTGCACAGGTTATCTGTCATGTTATTCCGGCGAGCTGTCCTTTTGCCCGCACTGTTAAGGTCGGCGATCGCGTTCTATTTGTGATCCCGCCCCTTTGTAAGCTCAATCCTCTGTATGAGCAGTTTGTCGGACTTCGGTTTCGATCAATGGTTTGTTTAGAGTCGGCTGCGAGCCCTGCAGAGTTGCATTAAGGTTTGTTTAATCCTTCTGTCACTTTGATGGTTTCCGCTCTAATCCAATCGCTTTTCTCGTTTGTGTTCCCAGCTTGATTTCAGATCTTGTTTTCAGGCCCTATCGATTGGATTCCCGTTTCACCTGACTTACCGTTCTGCCGGAATTAACCATGTCTACTTCGATCGAACCTAAAACTCAACAAGCTGCAATTCAGCGTCAGTCTTCTGTTGATATTCCCATGTCCATTGCCCAAATTAAAAACGGCATTTGGATGATTGGAATTCCTTCCTGGCTCTTTGGCATTGCCGATCGTGGGATTGCTGCTTTCGCCCACGGTGCGCCCTCGCCCGGTGAAGTCTTGCAGCTGATCATGGCTTCATTCTTCTTTTTGACCTGGCTTTATCTCAAGCCCAACCAGCAAGAAGAAGATGGAGGAACCAGGGCACTCCAGGCTGCATCCCAGCTCAGCCATTCGTTTGAAAGCTTTGCCCATCGCACTCAAGCAAGAATGCACGAGATGCGCGAGAATCATGTGATCAGCCAGGGATACATTCTGCCATTCCCCTACGTTTGCCAGATTTACCACCTGCTGAACCTGAAACACTTGGAAAGCATTCACAACTTTAGTTTGGGTAACTTGAGAGTGATTCAGGTAAGCGATGTAGAGCCTACGGCGATCGGCGGCAAAGTGAAGTTTCAAACCACGCTCGATTCGCCCATGAACGCGCTCCGCATCTGGCGGCAGCCAATTGTGGAAGTAGATTTGACGCTGCTGACTCCCTACACCGTTGAGCTGAGCATCCCAGCCTATAACGGCAAGCGCATCACGGTTCTATTTAACGTTGTGCCAATCGACGAAAATCGCCATAAGTTTCTGATCGACATTTACAGCGACCTTAAGTGGCCCCGTCCGATTCTGCAAGCAATTTTGCACTTCTCAGCTTGTCTCACACTGTTTGAAGATCTGCCTTACCTGCAAAAGCTGGCTGAGCGCAATCTCAACCGTCTGCTGAATCCCAGTAATCGAACTTCTGAACGGGATACGATGTGGCTCTACAAGCGGTTCGTTGAGCTCTACGGCTCTGACATGAAGCCTATAGCCCAGCTTCCGGCAGCAGAGGAAACCGTCTCTTAATCGGAATCTGAAAATTTGCCGTATCAGAATCTGAAAAGCTGCGGCGATCGAACGAGCGGGAGGAGCTTGGACTTGTCAGGTTCTTCCTGAAACAATTAGAGGTTTCACAAGCGATCGCTGTGCCTTAAACCTATTCCCCGCCTGCCAATTCTGAAAAACTGATCCTGACAACAGTTACTTAATACAGTTACTTACTAGACAACAGTTACCTAACCATCGTGAACGGCAATGAACGGCAATGACATCGCACCTGACCAGACTGAAGCTATGCTGATTGCTTCGCAGCAGGCTGTCTCCTCAAACGTTCCTCAACAAGAACAAACACAGCCCCCGGATAGCCTTTTATTCTTTATTCCGATTAGCTTTGTTCTCCTCTGGTCGATCGCCACTGCCGTTTTTCTGGGACTGCCCAAGCTGGTTTATAGCGGCAACCGCAAAGTCAAAGTTGCCCAAAAAATTCCTTGCTATCAGTGCCAGTTTTTTACCAACAATCCCTATCTGCGCTGTGCGGTTCGTCCAGAAACCGTCTTGACCGAAAGTGCTCTGGAC
The DNA here is from genome assembly GCF_039962475.1 of Leptolyngbya sp. GB1-A1. Taxonomy (NCBI): domain Bacteria; kingdom Bacillati; phylum Cyanobacteriota; class Cyanophyceae; order Leptolyngbyales; family Leptolyngbyaceae; genus Leptolyngbya; species Leptolyngbya sp. GB1-A1. The sequence continues at coordinate 50,302 of NZ_JAMPLI010000034.1, forward strand.
TGTAGCGATTTCCAGGCTCGGTTACAGCCCGAAAATAAGGTCGGCTCTTCGCAGACGCGACGTTAGCCAGCAGGGGAGCGCAAGCAGTTCAAACCATGACATTCGACGAATTTTTTCACTCTACTCAGGTAGCTGATCGTCCTCCATTCAATTTACCCCTTGCATTGCAGGCACTCTGGTACGACAAGCGCAACGGCTGGCAACAGGCCCATGAGTTTTTGGGCGATGGAACTGATCCAGAGAGTGCCTGGGTACATGCCTATCTGCATCGCAGAGAAGGAGATATGAGCAACGCCCGCTACTGGTACGATCGCGCAAGGCAGCCAGAATGCACCTCAGAACTGGATGCAGAATGGCGACAAATTGCTGGGGCACTGCTTCAAGATTTGGCAAAATAACTGAGCAGAATGATTCATCCGACAGATTATTACAAGCTTTTATAAAAACGATCAATCAATTACAAGGAGGTTTGAGAAGAACTTCGGATTGGTCTTCCAGGGCTTGAGATCTCCCTAAATCTCCCTTCACAGGAGGAATTTCGAGCCGTTTGGCTTAATTTCTTCCCAGAGGTTCCCTTAAATTTTCCTGTCACTTCTCTTGCTCCTCTTTCCCTAAATCCACCAGATGCGTAAGCTAGACATATCTCTTGAGACGTTTACAGTCTAATGAGACAAACCCTTTTGCGCTGATCCGGGTGGAGTCACAATGCCCAAAACCCTTTTCCGCACAGGTTCACGCTGGCTTGCTAAACCTGTAATCTGGTTTGGGCTGGCAATTTTGTTTGCGTTGTTCATTATCTGGGTAGCTCCCCCTGCCCGAACTCAAGAACCAGTTCACGTCAGCTTGTTGACTTCTGCCCTCGATGCAGCGCAGGGAGAACACCTAGTCAAAGCGTTTGAAGCCGAAAATCCAGATATCAAAATTGATGTTGTTGAAGGACCAAACGCCTCAAACCTGGTCGAAGACCTCTACACCTCATCCTTTTTGCTGGGAGATTCGCCCTATGACTTGGTGATGATGGACATCGTCTGGCTGCCCAAGTTTGCTGCCGCCGGATGGCTACTGGATTTAACCGATCGCCTCACTCCCGAAGATGTTGCTGACTTGATGCCGGGCGATCTGGCAGGCGGACGCTATCAAGAGCGGCTGTATCGACTGCCCATTCGGTCGGATGGCGGCATGATCTACTACCGCAAAGATCTGCTAGAACAGGCAGGCATTCAGCCCCCCACCACCTTTAATGATCTGATCAGCACGGCAAAACAGCTTCAGCAGTCTGGCGCGGCAAAGTGGGGCTACGTCTGGCAGGGGCGACAGTACGAAGGGCTTCCTGCTATGTTTATCGAAGTGCTGGCGGGGTTTGGCGGCTTCTGGGTCGATCCCAAAACGCAGGAAGTCGGAATTGATCGCCCTCAGGCAGTCCAGGCACTTCGCTTTTTGAAAGACACGATTGCATCTGGCATTGCGCCTCCCGGAGTGACAACCTTCCAGGAAGAAGAAACGCGGCGGCTATTTCAGAGTGGGGAGGTAGCATTCTTGCGAAACTGGCCCTATGTGTATCCGCTGGCGAGCGCAGATGATTCTTTAGTCAGAGGAAAGTTTGCGGTGATGCCGATGGTTCATGCAGAAGGGTTCCAGAGCGGAGCCTGTCTCGGCGGCTGGGGAATTGGCGTTGCAAAAAGCTCGCGTCATCCTGAAGCTGCCTGGCGAGTGGCTCAATTTTATGCCAGTGCTGCTGCTCAAAAAATGGCTGCCCTCGAAAATGGCTATCTGCCCACGCGCCGATCGGTTTATGCTGATCCCGAAGTGCTGGCAAAATACCCCTATTTCTCGCCAATGCAGCAGGTGGTAGAACAGGCAGTTTTGCGTCCGCCGATCGCCCAATATGCCCAGGCTTCCGATATTCTCCAGCGTTATCTTAGTGCTGCCCTCACCGATCGGATGTCGATTGAAGCTGCACTCCAGGCAGCGGCTCAGGAAACCCGTACATTGCTCAAGACCTAGAATTGCTCAAGACCTAGTAGTTCACCAAATAAACTTTGCCTAGTTAGCATGCTTTAATTTAGGATAGAGATGCCCTAACCGAATGCGCGCACCTGCACTGGAAAATCTCCAATTGACCCTGGCTT
>NZ_JAMPLI010000035.1:0-52306 GCF_039962475.1 Leptolyngbya sp. GB1-A1
ACCAGATTCTCAAACGAGAAGTATTTCTTCTTTTTATCGGCTCCGCTCGATCGCGACTTGCTCTTTGCCTTTAACCGCACCTTTGCCCGCTGTCTGCCCTGAGGTGTCCACCAGGAGGGCACGATTACCTTGTAGCCCGCGTTCTCTAGCACCCAGGCAGACTCTTTTAAGAAGGTAAATGCAGCATCCAGGTTGAGCTGGATACCCACGGGCTGATCGGTCTCTAATCCCTTCCAGAGGGCTGGATAAATCCTTGCTGCATAGCCTAAATTCATCAGCAGGTGTTGTTCAAAGTCTTTTCCCATCTGCTTTTTTACCTGCTGCTGATGTTTGGGGCGCATCCGCCAGTAGTCGTTTAATGCAACTCGCAGAGACGGATCACTTTTGGGAGCTACCCGCAACTGAAGTTCCCACGGATCTTCAAGCTTGACCGGGTCTTGCAACTGAAAACACAGATAAAAGGGTTGCTCAGTTTGCGTGCGAACAATGCGATCGCGCCATGCCTGCCATTGCTTGTACTGCTCCAACTTGTCTGCCGATGTCCAGGGCTTTCCTGAAGGGTGCAAACAGTAGTACAGCAAAGAATTTGCGATCGTTTTTTCGTAAGCCTGAGTCGTGGGCGTATGGGTGACAATATCCGACAACAGACACTCAGAAAAGTGCCGCAGGAGCGTTTCGCGATCGTAAAATTGAGGCGTTTCTTGAGGTTGAGAGAATCCAGCAACACAAGCCAGGGGCATATAGTTCACGTATTGCTGGATGGTTGATTCGTATTCTTCACCGACCCATTCCCAGGCTGGGTAAATTTCAAAGGAGACTGGGCTAGTGGTCTCTTCGACAATTTGGGTCGCTACGGCTGTTTTTTTCGCCAGGTTTGCCGATCGGCGGTTTGTTTGAGTTTTGCTTTTAGCCGTAGATTTACGACCCGTTTGTCGTTTGGGAGTCGGAACAATTTCAACGGGCACGGCTGTTGCCTGAGACGATCGATTCTTTGTTTTAGCCGGAGGTTGCGGCTGTTGGTCCCGATATTTTAGAGCAGGGATATACTGATCTTTGAAAATCAATCGTTTGAGCAGCTGAGTGTAGTGAAACCAGAACAATAAGTCTGACCCTAACTGGATCTCTGTAAGCTGGTGGAGCGCGAGAAAGTGTAGGTCGTTGAGCAGGGTGACAACTGAGTTGACAGCCCCCCCTGCACGAGTTGAGGCGATCGTGCGGTAGCAGTCTATCTGCCAATATTGCCACTGGAAGGCTTCTGGTAATTCTTCCTCTAAATATCGAGATAGCTCCAGTGAGGGAAGTGGCTGATTATCAACGGTTGGCAGGAGGAAGTACTGCGGTGAAATCAAATCCTTCAAATCTCGCAGATTGCCCGGAGGCTGTACGCCGACCTCCTGCTTCAGCAATAGTGCCAAGTCTTCGGCGGCAAGTTGCCTGGGGTGGCGTTGACTCGACTGACGATGCTCGTGCTTCTGGGTCGTTTCAACCCACAGATAGAACGCACCTGATTGGAAAAAGCTTTCTTCGCTTGCAGCCTCGGGCGATCGAGGAATCCACGTTCCATGAAGGATTTGCATAGCAACCAGCTCTGCATAAAAATGCTTACCTTTCAGGGTATCAAGAGATTTAGAACATAAGCGTTATTGCTTGCATCCCTGAAGGCGTTCGGAACCTCTACCCTAGCAGGGGCTACAGCCATTACGACGATCGCTGCCGCACTTCAGCAACGCACCAAAACGCGCAAGTTTGTTCACCATTCTCACTTCCCCTGAGGGAATCCTGATTTTTGACAGATATTCACTACCTTCTGAGGAAGACCATCAGGGGATACAGAAGTGAACAAAATCGGCGGAATGATTGGCTCGGTTGGACTGGGAATATCGCTGCTGGCAGTAGCTTCGCTCCACGCAGTGTTCGCCTTCATCTCAATGACAAAGCAGCTCTCAGCCAATCGCCCGGACTATGACAGCGGTAATCCATCGCCTAGAACGTCTCTTGCCCCTGAGCCAAAGCAAAGTGAGCGGGGACAGGTTGTTAGCGTCAGTGATGGGGATACCCTCGTCGTCCGTTCCGGGGGACGAGAACAGCGAGTTCGATTCTGTGGGATAGATGCCCCGGAAAAGGATCAGCCCTTAGGCTCTGAAGCGAAAGCCTACTTACAGAAGCTAGTTGATGACGCGGGCGGGAATGGGATTCTGATGCAGATCGATCGCGATAAGGATGGACAAATGGTGGCAGAAGTCTTTACACGGGCAAGTGACGGCTCAGAAAAATCGCTCCAGGAGGAACTTCTGATGGCTGGGCTGGCATATGTGTATCCGACATATGTTTCAAGTTGTCCCAATGGCAATAGCTTTAAGCAGGCTGAGGCAATCGCCAAAGAGAAGCGGGTTGGCGTGTGGGGTAGAAACGATCAGCGTCCGTGGGACTATCGGAAGGCAAATCGCTGAAATGGGGTAGAGGCGATCGCCCTTTACCCATAACTTCTATCAGTACACTCTGCCAGGGCTTGGTCTAAAATCATCAGTCCCTTATCCAACTCCTCTTTCGTAACCGTTAGAGGCGGAGCAATCCGCCACACACTGCCCATGCCGGGAAGGGTCGCAATATTCATGCTTAAACCCAATTCCATGCAGCGTCGTGTGACAGCAGCGCCCAGTTCAGGATGGGGCAGGCGGCTGTCTCGGTCTTTCACTAGTTCTACGCCCAACAGCAAACCCTTTCCACGCACATCCCCGATCGCCTCATATCACTCTTGCAGCTCCAGTAACCCAGCTCTGAGGTAGTTCCCCAGCTCCTTGCGCTCGTTGTGCCAAGTTTTCTGTCATCAGCACCTTCAGCACTGCTAACCCCACTTCTGCGGGCAATGGGTCAGAAACATGGGAGGTATAGTACACAAATCCTTTCTCGTGACACTCTGCTTCAATTTCAGCACTGGTGACAGTAGCTGCCAGCGGTAAACCGCCTCCCAAGGTCTTTGAGAGTGTCAAGATATCAGGGATGATGTCCAACTGCTCAAAGGCAAATAAGCTGCCCAGTCGTCCAAAGGCAGTTTGCGCTTCGTCCAGGATCAGGAGCATTCCGCGATCGCGGCACAGCGTTTGGAGCCGTTCAAAGTAGCCGTCTGGCGGTATAATCACACCTCCAGCACTAAGGACAGGTTCTACAATGACAGCCGCATAAGCCCCGACTGACTGACTATCCACGAGACTGAAGCTCACTTCCAGACAGGTCATGTCACATTTGGTTTGACAGTGCTGGATAGGGCAGTGGTAGCAGTTCGGCGTGGGGATTGCCATTGTCCCTGGCAGTGAGGGACCCTACCCTTTCCGAGCCGTAAGATAGATGCTGGAACTGGCAGCAGCAGTCATGCCGTGCCAAGAACCCGTTAGTCCAATCACTTCAAAGCCTTTAAAGAAAGGCTTTACATCCGTACCTACAAAGCTGAAGATTATTTTTAACTTTTGTAGGGTCTAATTTTTAAACTTACAAAATATCAAGATATTCAATCTATTGAAGAAGCGCGAGTACTCAAAGAGTTAAAACCATTGTTGATCTCCCAATATTTTGACGATTGCTTTTCCTACAATTGCGTGGTGTCAATGGCTATCTCGATTGCACTCAGATCGGCTCCGGTGACAGGAGTAATGGTCGATTGCGTTACAACGAGGAACGAGGGTGTACCTGTTACTCCGAGTTCGCCTGCCTGAGCCACATCCGCATCGATCGCTTTCTGGGCCGCAATCGAATTTCGGTCACGCTCCCATCGGCGCAAATTTAACCCAAGCTGCTGCGCTACTTTCCGATATTGATCATTGGACAACGGTTCATCTGAAGCAAAAAGCTCTTCATAAAACTCCCAAAACTTCCCCTGCTGTCCGGCTGCCCAGGCAGCACGAGCGGCAGGCAATGCCTGGTCATGCAGACCGATCAGGGGCAGATGCTTGAAGACAAATGCAACCTGGGGATGACGCTGAAGCAATGCTGCGATCGGCTGATATGCCTGAACGCAAAAGGGGCACTCAAAATCGGCAAATTCAATCAGCATGACCGAAGCCGCAGGATTGCCCCGCACCGGAGAATTGCCCACAAAGGCAGGAAGGTTCTGCCGCACCTGCTCAAGAGCTTGTACCTTTGCCTCCGCTTCAGCGGCAAGCTGCTGGTCACGATAAGCCATCAATGAATTCAAGATGGCTTCTGGATGTCGCGCCACAATGTTCAGAACAGCTTGCTCAGTAGGAGTCATTTCGACTGCCACAGGTTCGACTGCCCAACTTGGCAACGGCAGAAGTCCAATCCAGATCAGCAGGATTAACGCTGTACCTTGAAGAAGTCTCAATGCCTGTCGTGGCTTCATTGCGCTCCTCTCCCATTCGCGCTACCGTTCTCGATCGCTGAATTTGCCATTTTCACTAGCGAATCACGATCGCCCAGTTTGATCCCGACACTATAGCGATAGCCGTTTTCGTCCCACACGACCTGAGCATCCGTGCAGTTAGTCGCACACCGCCAGGGCAGAAACGTTCCTGTGATTCCATTGGCAAGCGTTACCTGCGCGACAGGTTCCTCGGAGCGACCATCGGGATACAGATAATCGGATTCTGTATAGTCGTCCTGCGCCGACTTTGTGGGCTGAACTTCGCCTATCACGGCCCCCAATCGGCAGGCGTTACTGCCATTGCAGTCCTTGCTGTAACCCAACACCACCGCATAGCTGCCGGATTCTACAGAGTCTACGCTGGCATAGACCGGAAGCGACTCAGACGATTGCCGCTGCCCACGACTAGGAATGTAGGTGGGCAACCGTAAGGGAACCTGAGCGCGTCCCAGTTGGGACAGCACAGGCTGGAAAATGGTAGTTGCATTGGCGATCGGGGAGGTAGTCTGGGAAGGCTGATCCGCATTAGCTCCACGCAGCCACCAGCCTGCGCCTGCGATCAGAAACAGTGCCCCAATCAGCGCAATTAAAATCCACTCGAGATTAAAGCGTCTCATGTCTAGGGTTCCCCGTCATTCTGCCAGGAGCGATCGCGCCGTTGCATCGTCAGGCACACCCAATTGACGCAGCGTTGAGACATCCATTGCGCCCCCGCCAAGCTGCACGATCGTCCACTGGTTATTGGCACGACGCAAAAGAGCTTGTCCACCTGCTTCGCCCTGAAGCCAGTGAGCCAGGGTATAGCTGCCTACCACTTTCACTGACCAAACACTTGCCTGAGCAGTACCCCCATCTTTCTCTAATTCGTTCACAACGATGCGAGAGATCTGATCTTGAACAGTTGCCTGAGCAATATAAACAGGCTGTGCTGGAGCCGTCTGAGCGATCGTGGGCAAGTTAGGTGCGTTCGTGACAATTAGTGCCCCCGTTACCAGCCAAATTAGCCAGTTCAAAATCCGTTTCATAAAGTGTTCTCCTTTGGTTTATAAATTGCTCAAGCTATTCCTATAGTTGCGTAACCCGATAAATTCGATTTGTGCCGCCGTAGCGGTCGTAGGCTCCATCAAAGTTGCCGTCCGAGTTCCAGGCGAAAACAGCACGGCTGGACGAGTTCGATCGAATCTGGCTGCACCCGGCGTTCATGCAGATACCAATGTGTCGCTGGTCTTTCGCAATCACAATGTCGCCTGCCTGCGCCTGTGCTGCCCTGACCTGCTGACCTCGCCCGTTTTCCAGTGCGGACTCAACAGATGGTACATAGTTGGGGTTGTCGCCCAGGGGACGAATTCCCGCATTCGAGAGAACGCGATTGACAGCCCAGGCACAGGCTTCTCGACCACTACTGGGACCAGATGCGCTGCTGAAGCTGCCCATGCGCTGCACCGACTGCATGATTCGTTGATCTGCTTCGCCTGCTGGAACTGCTCCACCTGCTCCACCAGCTGGCGCAGCCGTTGAGCAAATTACACCGCTGCCAATGTCTGATCCTGACCCACCAGAGCGAACTAATCCTGCTTTAATTCGATCGGCAGCAGCTCCAATTTCTTCCCAGCGGTATGTCCCGTTTACCTGCTGTCGGGCACAGCGATAATCGACTCTGCCGCCGCCAATACATTCCGCAATCGGGCGACCCTGCCCATACCATCCTTCTTTCATCCCCCGGCACAGGGCTTGCGCGGCAACGTCCGGCTGCTGCAAGCGACGATCGTTCATGCCGCCATAAGCAGGTAGTCCCAGTTCACGGAACACACGCTCCTTGTTGCCGCACCATGTTACCTGCACCATGCCCTCGCCCCAGCCGCACTCGTCGTACATCGTCCGGCTATACTCCTGCATGGTACGAAAATGATCAGTTTCATGCTGCGCGGTGGCGATGATATAGGCAAGCTGGTCACTATCGGTCACACCTGCCTCAGCACAGGCGTTCATGATGTAGGGAACCACATCCATCGCCCCTTCGCGGGATGCCGGATCAACCGAGGCGATCGCCGCTTTTGTCGCGCCGTCCAATTTGGAAGGATCAACGGTGCAGGTGCGTCCGTCTCCCCCGCCACCACCGTCCAAGATGCTGGAATCAAATGTCGTCATCGGGGGGAATCCACCCCCTTTTTTAGCTCTGGTCGGCGTAGAAGATTCTGTAGTGGGGGGTTCTTGTGTGATCAGTCCGACGAAAATAGGATCGTCTCGGTGATAGGTTATGAACGGAATGGGTCCGATGAAATAGGGTGTACAGCCCCAGTTGTCGCAGTAACGAGCAAACAAGGCAGTCGTCACGCTATCGGTCGTTTCGTCCGGTTCCCAGACCACGACTTTGAAGGTATCCCCAAACGGCAATCGTCCGGTTGGCTCTTTGCCATTGTTCACCCACTTGTACGCACCGTGTCCCCCTTCAACTTCCTGGTACTTGCCCGAAATCCACTGCACTCCTTCTAGTGGGGACTGCACTGACCGCCCTACATTTTCCGCATCATCGAGTTCGATATAGGCACAGTCATCGGGATTGCCGATCGTACAGGGCACACGAAATCCCATCACATCAGAACCCGAAATCGTATTGGTACGCTCCGATTCTTCGGGTCCGTGAACAAAATCAACTCGCATGATACCACCACCAACCAGGGGAGGCGCACCGGGAAATGAACCCATCGGCAGCTTGTTGAGTCCCGGCACTTCTTTAAGCGTGGTTTTCTCCCAGCCCTCCAGCTTGGAGATTGGCAGCTTATCGGCTCCGGGCACACTGTCGATCGAAAACTGGCTTAAGTCAATGTCATCTAGATTAAGCTGACTTAACTCCGGGTAATCCTGGAGGAGTTGACTTAAGGAAGCATCCTGAAGCTGACTAGGGTTTAGCGATGCCTTTTCGCCGAACAAGGATTGGAGAACAGGCAAATCCCTCATTGAGAATTGACCCAGTTCCGGTATTGCCTTCAACAAACTGCCTACACTTTGTGTTGCCAGGGGCGTAAAGTCCCCGATCGAAGTGCCGGACAAATCCTGCCCCAGAGCTTCAGATATCGTCTCGAGCGAGAGGGATTGGGGCAGCAGCGATTGAATATCGCCTAGCCGTAGGAACTGGTCAGGCGTTTGTCCCGCAGCCCATTGACGAGTGCTATCTTCTAGATCAATAGAGCCATTGTTGTTAATCGCTGGCAAATCAGAAAAACTAAGCTGAGATAGGTCGTCGGGAACTGCAAAGGCTGGAAATTTTAACACCAGTAGAAGAAAAACGCTGACGATGAAGCAGATGACGCTTCGATAAATCAGCCGACAAAGATTTGACAGCATAAGAGATGAATGAAGAGAGACTAATTCGGGTCATACAAAGAAAAACCTATTAGTTTTTGTCTTTCAAAACGCGCTCGATCTGGTTGGTCACGCTGTACTGCCCACCCGTATCGCAGAGCAAGAACTGCTTGAGAGTTATTTCACTTTCAATCTGATGAATTTGCAGACAGGGATGATCGTTAAGAGACTGTCTGGCTGCTGCAATCAAGGGGATGTTGGGTGGTAAGTTTGGCTGAAGATAGGTTCTTAGAAAAGCGTTAGAGCCAGATTTGTCGTAGATGCCATATAAGCAGCCAGCCGTACCACATAGCTCCGGCTGATTAAAATCCACAGCAACTACGTCATCAATCGCGATAGCTCGGACACGATTAATTTGCTCCTCACTGGGCTGGGTCAGTACTGAATTTGCCACCAGCAGTGCCCCTACCTGATCACGGCTAAACACCCCAGTTGCGTCCCGCCAGGACATTCCCCCGGTTGCCGAACAGCTCCACAAGAAAAAGCAGGAGATCGCCAGAAAGATGGTAATCCCCAGGCGAAAGAAATAAGCTGCCTTGCTGAGCCATAAGGGAGCAGATTCTTCTTCGGCTGAGATGAAAGCGGTTTCTGGTTTCACCTCAGCGACGGAATTGGCTTGAACTGTCGTCTCCGGGGATGATGAGGAATGAAGCGTGTCCTCCATTGAATGTCTCCTATGGCTGAGTAATGCGATAAATTGTTGAGCCAGTCAATTTCCCGTCAAAATCGTGGCTTGAGTCCCAGCCAAACGACTTGAGCGTTCCGTTGTTTGAGCGCACCGTATGACACCCCTCGTCCAGGCAAATGCCAATATGCTTTCCCGATGCTGCAATCACGAGATCGCCTGCCTCTGCCTGGTCAGGGTCATTAACGGTTGCTCCACGCCCATTGCGTAATGCAGATTCGATCGACGGAATATAGTTGGGATGCTCGCCCAGAGGACGGATTCCAGCTTGCGACAACACCTGATTAATTGCCCAGGCTGCTAACTCTTTTCCTTTGCCCGGACTGGAAGCTGTGCTGAACTTGCCTAATCGAGAGAGAGTTGCCGCGATTTGTGCAGCAGGTGTTTGTGCCGTTGACTGCGATCGCAGATCATCCACGCTGCATTTCAGTCCAACACCACCGCCCTGCGCTTCGTAGTTTAATCGCGCTTGCTGCCCGTACTGTTGAAGGGGTAAACCGTTTATTCCTGTAACGGTATTACCGTCGATTGCAGTAGCCGTTCCTCCCACTGACAACTGAGCCACGCGCTCAATCAATCGGCTATCCTGCCAGGTCGTTCCTGCTTGCGGGTCGGGCTGCGTCTGTACAAGTTTCAGCAGCGATTTAGTGTTGTTCGTCAGAACTTGGGTTTGCAGCTCTGGTGGAAAGAACTGTAGGAGTTCTGCGGGTTTGGGTTTGTCGCCAGAGGCGATCGCCTTCAGCCAATCCTGACCGCCTGGTTTTGAAGCGATCGCGGACTGCACGGATTCAGTATTGCTGGGTAGCTGGTATCGCCCTAAGAGCCGTCCGCACTGTCCGTCACGACAAACAAACAAGCCAATGCTTGTCGGACTAGATGGCTCAGAATCGACAGCCGCGATCGCGCTTGCGAGGGTGCTGACGCTGATCCCGCCAACACTCTCGCCCGTACAGCGACCTGGATTTACGTTTTCATAGCTGGTAGTTGCCTGCGGCAAAACGGGCAGTCTATCAGAATCGACAGGCGTTTCACTGTCTGCGCCAACCACAATCAGGCTGCCCATTGGGTAGCGGAGGAAAGGGACTGCGAACTGGTTATAGGGACTACAGGACTGACGGACACAGGTGCGAAACACCAGAGCCGAGCTTACGGTTTGCCTATCAATCCGGGTCAGCACTTGCTTAAATGCTGCGCCGAAAGGATGCCGTCCGGTTGGCTCATAGCCAGGGTCAAGCCCTAACGAAGACGGCAGGAATTGAAGTGCCCCGTAGCCGCCAGGAACAGCCTGACTCGCCCCCAACACCCACTGCTTGCCCGATAATCGCTGCCGATCTTGTGCCTGACGAGACTGCTTTTTATCTGCCGGCGGTGGCTCTACAGAGTCTGCAAGCGCAACCCCTGTACAAGATTGAGAAACGATCGAATTGCGGTCAGGACAGGTAACGTGAAATCCAATCTGGTTGCTGCCCGTCACGGTTTTAGAAATGACAGGGGATGTACCCATTGATTCAATTCGGGCAATTCTCGGAGAGCCATTTAGGACGGGCTGTGGCATCTGGGTCAGGGGAACCCGGCTCAACCCTGGAATATCAGCAAATGACTGCTGCTGCCATCCGGGAAAGGCAAGCAGGGGAGTTGCGGCGGCGTTTGGCAGATCGCTCAGGCTAAACGACTTCAGGCGATCGCCAAAGTCCGTAAGCGATCGTTTTGAGCTATCAGGCTGGCTTGCCACCATCGCTACCGTGCGAGGATCGCCACTTTCGGCATTGACCAAGGCGGCGATCGGAGTAACTTCGCGCACCGGGAAGTTTTTGAGATAGGGAATACTTTCGACCAGTTGCGCCAGCGGCTGTGCGGTGAGCAGCTTAAACTGGGAGAGCTGCACCTGCTCCGGCGTGAAGCCAACCATCCGCACAATTTGCTCAAGCGAGAATTGTCCAGCTCCGAGACTTGGGACATCGCCCAGTCGCAGTACCGTTGCCAGGGCATCTCCCGCTTTCCACTGACGGGTTGCAGTCAGTCCTGATGCGGCATCTAGAGTAATCTTGCCGCCTGCAGTCACTTTCCCCAGGTTGGAAAAGCTAATCTGCGAAAAATCAATACTGGTGAGTCCCTGCTCGCTCAGGTTAAACTCCTGGTCAAACGTTTGCGCTAGAGCCGCCGGAGTTCCCCAGCAGGCAAGGTTCAGATAGACTGCCAGAACGATTGCAGGAAAACATTTTTTCAACCATTGCATATCAAACATCCTCTACAGCCGGATGGCGAGGCACGGGGACAAAGATCGGAGTCGTAGCTGTTCGTACTGCACTTTCATCAATGCCCATCAATTGCTGTGGCGGACGGGCAAAGATCGAATTGTCGGCGCTGGAAACGGGCTTGGCATAGTCTGCTTTGTTCAAAATTGCGGCAATCTGATTGCTGATGTCGCGTTGAGCGGTCGCAGGCACAAACTGCTCGCGCTCAGTCACTAAATCCTGGAGTCGGGCGATCGGCAGTTCACGATCAATGCCACCTGAGTTCATCTGGTCAAAGTAGGTCTTGTCGGCAACCCGCTTCACGGCTTTACCAATTTCATCCGGGCTACAGCCGCGATACTCACGCAAGAGCGTCCGCCACTCAGTTTCCGTAAAGCTATAGCGGAAATACTTCTGCAAGTGCAGATTGAAAATCTGGTACATCGCGCCATCGTGGGGCATCCCAAAGAAATGCGTGTAGTCAAATCGGCGCACCATTTCTGGAGGCAGCATCTCCAGTCGGTTGATGGTGGCAAACATGATGACGGGTTCAGTGTGATCCTGCATCCAGGACAAGAGACGACCCGCAAGCTTACCCGATACTCCGCCTTCTGCGCTGGAATTCCACCCCAGGAAGGCTTTTTCAAACTCGTCAAAAAATAGAATGGCTGTGCCGATCCGCCCCACGAAGTTGAGCAGGTAATCCAGATTGGACATTGATTCGCGGATCGTCGCGCCCACCAGCTTGTTCCAGTCGCAGGCAACCAGCGTCGCGCCGATGTGTTTGGCGGCAAGCTTGGCAACCAGAGATTTTCCTGTGCCGGGAATGCCCCAGAGCAAAACGGCGCGAGGCGGTCTGAGGTTGCGCTGTTCTGCTTCGGGTTGCAGCAAAAGGCGAATTTTCTCCAGGGTTTCGTAGAGCAGATCTAGTCCTCCGGCGTACTGCACATCCGGCTTTGGCAGAAGCGTAATACCGCGCCCCTGAAGCTTTTTAGTTTTGTACTGCATTACATAGTCGGTCAGACTATCAATCGTGGGAGAAACAGCAACACCCCGATTCAGTACCAAATCAATTTCTCCTCGCGGCAGTCCGGCACAAGCCTGAACCAGAGATCGCTGCTGGTTAGAATCATGCTCAATTCGAGGAATCGCTGCGAGAGAAACTTTGACTTGTTGAGCCACTTCACTACGGGTCGGCAGCGGAATTTCCAGCACTGACATCAGGGGGTGGAGGTTCAAAGGAATGTCGAAATAGTCATCCACCAGCACCACGAACTGATTGCCCTGGCTCTGCTGCAAATCGTAGTAGGCGTTGCGGATTTCAAAGCTGCGGCTTGGGTTGTCTTCCAGATCTCCAATAACTCCCTCAACCAGAAAAATGCCCGGTTGGTTGATCTGCACCACAAAAGGGAGAACCGCCCCATTAACCTTATGCGCAGGAGATAGCCCTCTGCCGTCGCTCCGCTGCACCTGCTGAATTTCAGCATAGGCAGGATTCCAGAAAAATAGGGGCAGTTTCAGGTCTGCCGCGAACTGAGCAAATTGACGAAGCAGGTAAGGGCGATCGCAAACAGCACACCGAACGGCAGTGATCACATCACCGTTCTGGACAAACTGCTTCCAGCCATTCAGCATGATCTACTCCTGAAATTTTCGTTTACTGGGAGGTTGAGTCCACAAAAAGCAGTAACCGCTCGTCACTCTGCGATCGCCTACCCGCATTGCACTCAACTCGCGGACTCGCGCCTCACACTCACCGTTCATCAAGTCCGGGTTCCAGTCAAGAAACTGTTGGGCATAGCGACCTTCCTTGCTTTGTCCCCACTTCAACGCAACCACTTCATCAGCAGTCAGTCCCCGCGCGTCCATCTGCACCAGCCAGCGCGATGCACCAAAGCCGGAAAGCGCACCGACGAGCAATACTGTGAGCGTGATAAACCCAGCCCCCATCAGGGATTTATAGGTCACTACATTTTTGGCTTCGCTGCCTTTGGCGATCGCAGCACTCACCAACTGGCTGACAGTCTTGGCGATGTCCTGCTTCATCCCTGCCAGAGCCGCCTTTTCGTAGCCGCCGTACTCTAGCCGTAGCTTCTCAAAGCAATCATTAAACGTCTGTCTCAGGTCATTGGGAGCCTGGTTGAGCAAGACCTGAACGGTGGAGTTAGCGACCATCAGCAGAAACAGTGGGTCGCTCTCCCGCAACCCTGACTCATGCACAACGCTCATCACCTTTGCACAAGTGGCAGCGTCCTGTCCCTCCAGCAATTTTTCAAGCAGTTTATTTTCTGTCATAGCAGATTATTTTTGTCTAATGCAGACTCAGGTCTTGGACAGAGTTAGTTAGACTAGAATCTGAAATGAGTCTAATTAATTGAGTTTTCAGGTGAAGTTAATTAGACTTGATTTTCAGCCAAGTCTAATTATCTGAAATCGATGAATCAGTTTCCGTTACCTGAGCAGGAAGGGTAGCAACAGCTTCTCCTTTCTCTCTTGACCTACGGTATTGAGAGGATTTCGTTTCTTTCGTTGATTTTTCTGTCGTTGCTGGAGGTTCTGCATTCCATGCAGGTAAGTCAACCGTAAAAATTTGGGTTATAACTTCCATTGCTTGCTCAGCAAAGGTTTTGACGCGCTGTGCCTCAATTAGCTTACGTTCAGCCATTAATGCCTCAACACCTGCTTCGTAGGTCAGATTGTGTTTGTCCAGAAAAAATTGCTCCGCACTGCCCAAAACAGGAAAATCCCGCAGGCATACCAGATTGGGTCTGGGTCTACCAATAATCTCTTGATAAAGTGGTTCGTCGTCTAGATAGGCAAAGCTCTTGCTATTCAGTCGTCCCTCGTTACGAATGATAATATGAGGAAGCCTGCCATCCAGCATTTCGATCGACTCTGCTAGCAGCCGGATTGAGGCGTAGCAGCCATCGGTGACAAACCAGTGATACAGGTCAATATTCTGCTCCTGGCAAAGCCGAAGTAAATCGACCGATCGCATCCAGCGAGCCAGGGCATCATTCGTTTCTGCTGGAAGGTTTACGAGAACGCAGTGCTTCTCAATAGCCTGCTGGAAAATAACGTCCGGCTCGCTGTATTTGCGGGGATCGTCGCTAAGTGAGATTGTGACCGCATCTGTGGTCTTGCCGCCTTCAAAGCCACCGTAGACCCTGCCGACATCACCGATTGTAATATCAGCTTCAACCAGACTAAATTGCTGCTGCTTTTGGGTGAGGTATTCCGCTAAGTGGCGAGAGAGAAAAGTCTTGCCGACTCCGCCTTTACGACCCCCAGCTAAATGAATCTGTGAACGAACGGATGCGGTTGAAGCAGGAGATTCTGAAGATGCAGGTTGTGCGACTGAAGAGTTCATTTTTAGTCATAACGAAAGGGCAGGAATGCTATGAAGCAGAACGGCTGGAAGGCACACCCAGCATTCGATCAACCGAATTCAAATTAATACCAGAGCCTTTAGAAACAGGTTTGCGAGTAGGAACTTCTACTTCATGCTCCTCCGGCTCATCAAACTGCGCTGTAGGAGTGGCAATAGAGTCGGGAATGCAGTCGGGAAGCTGAGATTCTGATTTATTGGAGCTTGATTCAATTCCAGCAAGCTGCTCAATCTCGTAGATGTAGCCCTTGAGCTTACCAATGCAATCCAGAGCGATTCTCTGGCTTAATTTGCCGGATGCGTCCAGTGCAGCGGGGCAAAATCGCGCTTTTAGCAACTCCTTAACCACATCAGGAAGACAATAGCCCTCACGGTTAAGGTATTCCAACACCTCGGCGAAATGCTGATCCTGATTAGAGCGATATCGGAGCCGAAATTCGTTTGGGGAATTAACGGTCATGCTACTTTTTGAACCTCAAACTGGGACTCGAATAGGGTCATGACATCTGCAAATCGAGACTGCAAGCATGAGTCGAATTTACTTAATTCACCCACCCGACTTTCCAGCCATTCTGGAGCTGCCCATTCAAACAGCTTGTCTAGTTCAGTTTTAAGGTAAACACCCGTGCCACCGCTGATAATCAAGTGATTAAGGTCATCGGGCACGATTGTATTTAGAAAGTCCTGAACTAGCTGCCAGTACTCATGTCGGGCGATGCGAATTGCTTCAGTCAGCAACTTGGCTTCAGCATGGATATTTTCAGGCTGAGTCGATCGAATTAGAAATTGCAGCTCACGGTGGTTGGTTCGCACATCTGCACCAATGCTGTACACAGCTTCAACCAGCGCATAGCGGTTTTGTCCCGGCGTAAGGGCAATGACTTTATCGATCAGTTTAACAAAGCCAAGGTCAGTGGTGGAGCTATGCTGACCTTCAATTACACCCCGATTGAGCGTAAGACAGCTAATGTTGCGATAGCCGACAATTAGAACTGTAATACGATTCTGGCGAATCCAATCCATACCGTATTTGCGTATGAGGTGACACAGCATCCCCGTCCCCTCGCTGCCACAGTAATAAGATGTAAGCTGTCCCCGGATCAGAGTGTCCTGAAAATAATACTTCTTAAGACTTTTCGCAATTTTTTGTTCAAGCCATTCGCGGCTGTGAATCTCTCCATAGGGAAGCAGCAGCGCAACCTCTACCGCGACGCGATCGACTGCCTCACGTACCGCGATCGCACCGACTGCCGCTAAAAATTTGTAGAAAGCGTATTCATACTTTAATAGCTCGATCCGTTCAACCGCTTTATATTCTCTAGCGAGGAAGCCACAAACCTGAACGGTTTCCGCATCACGCGACAACTTGACCCAGGCTTGGTCTTCGGGTCGTGCGTTGAGCAATAAACGATTCACCGAGCAGGTCGGTAGCGTCAAAACGTCTGGCTCCATCATCAGAATTTTGGGTGGTGTGCCATTAATCGAGTACACGACCTTAGACAGCGAAGCACCGGGATCAAACCCAACTTGCAACTTTGCCGACTGTATCGGTGGCATGAATCTCTTCTCCCTTACATTTTATCTTGTGTTTTTGGCTTAAATTTCATCCGTCAATGGGCATTGTCTAGAGGGAGGAAAAGTGTCCCAAATTGTCCCAAAAAATCTGTCCCAAGTTGTCCTTTTTTGTCCCAAACTGTCTCAAATTGTCCCAATAAATCTGAATTATCTACACTTCTACTACGAAAAAAATAGGAGTCTTTCATCAAATTACCACCATTTTTTCTAAATTTATTAACTGCAAGAAACGCAACCGTCCCAAGCTGTCCCTCTTTGTCCCAAACTGTCCCAAATTGTTCTTGTTCTAGCTGTATAGCTTGTCCTAGTTGAGTTATAGCAAGCAAATCAAAACAGCATACCTTTGATTTTTAGACCAATTCTCAAACGAATTTCAGCAGCTTCAAAAATTCTTTTGAATTAACTTCTACAAATTTGTTGAGTTTTGTTTTTATATTCAATTCAACATTCCAACATCAGAGGGAGAACACTACACTGATTGAAAGCGAGCAATCATTCCTTAGCAGTATTCACTTGTCCTCCTTGAGCAATGTCTTCTCAATCCAAATGCCGTTTTTCTGTTTACGCCACATCGCAAGAGCATCAGATCTTTCGCGATCGGGCAAAAGCTCAACGCATGACAGTTTCTCGCTATGTTCTATCGCTTGCCGAATCTGAGCAAGTCGCAACGGCAGAACGGCTACAGAAAATTCAGCAGCATACGAGACAGCTCACAGCCTGTTTGAGTGGCTTAAGCCATGCTCTTTCAGGCAGCGAGCATTCTTCTCGTCTGTTTGATACAGCAGTCCTGCTGCTTACTCAAATTGAGGAGGAGGCAAGCCGATGATTGGCAAGACAACGCTCTCAACCAGTTTTGAAGGCACTTTACGCTATGTCTACAGCAAACCAAATGTAATGACGGTAGGTGCGACTCTAACAGCCGCATTTACCGGAGATCCTTTGCAAATTGCAAAGGCAATGGACACAGTTGCCCGTAATCGTTCCTCTAAACCCTGTTACCACATCTCACTGTCCCCCGCACAGAGGGATGTCCTGGAAGTTGAGGACTGGCATCGAATTAGCACTGACTTCTTGAAGGGCTTAGGTGCTGACACACACCAAGCTGTAGCGGTATTGCACACCGATGCAGATTATCCCGATGGAACTGCTAGACCGCACCTGCATTTTGTGATCAATCGGTTTGACTCTATCAATTCAGATGCTCGTGCCCTGTGCCTGCATTTTCCACGAATTGAAGCGGTAATTCGCAAGCTGGAACAAGACTATGCACTTGAAGCGGTTCCCTGTAGCTGGGAAGTTGATCGCCGAGGGGATGCTGCCTCACAGTACCACCGCACCCAGCGTGAAGGCGTTCCTTCAGTTCGCACCCAGGTTCAAGATTCAATCGATCAAACGATCGCTCAGGCAACGACTGTGAATAAGTTTCTTTGCGGACTGCAATCGCAGGGTATTCAATCAAACCTTACAGAAGAAGGCATTTCGTTTGAGCAAGAAGGCATTTCGTTTGCAGGCTACCAGCTTGGAAAAGCATACACCCGCAGTCATGTTGAGAAGGTTTTAGGCAGGAATAGCACCATGCTTCAAAGTGACGCAGCACGATCGGGAATGTCGATGGCTGACCTGATGCAAAAAGTTTCAGAAGAGGTGATTCCTGCGCCTGAATCAGAAGAGGTGATTCCTGCACCTGAAGTTGAGGAAATACCTTTAGTTAATCCTCAACCGAAGCCGGAACCTGAGCCTGAGTCGCAGCCGGATCGAAAAGCCAGAAAACCCGCTGTGCCATCTCCAGTCCTGGCAGAAACCGGAACTGTTCTAGAAAACCTGGGGCAGACGATCGGGGGTAGTCATGAAATTGACGGCATGATGCTGGGCGGAGCCGCTACCCAACTGACGGGTGCTGCCGTGATGCTGGGAGATGCTTTTCTTAAGCGAATTGCAGAAGCCAAGGAGCGCGAGCAAAGTGAACGTGCCCAAGGATTAATTGAGCAGTTAGAGCAAGTTGGCAAGCGGACAACGGCTCTAGAAGAAACAGTTCAGACACAATCTCGCACGATAGCCGCTCCTGCTAAACCTCAAATGGCTACGGCATTCGCTTCTGCATCACCCGCAGTCCCTCAGCCTGTTCAGCAGAAAAATTCTCCTCAGCAGTCATCTACAAACCCGTTAGCAGAAAGCTTCGGACTGGCACAGCAACGGCTGGAAAAACTGGAGCGACAGGCAGGACTACCTCTGGTTGAGTATTCTGCCCTGAAGTTTGACCATAACGCTTCGATCGATCAGCAACTTGATCAGATGGAAGCGGCTCTGAAGCAAATCAATGAGCGGCTAGAGAAATTAGAGATTGTGCTACAGCCAGAGGCAACGGTTGTCACAAACAAACCTACGGCTGAACAGGTCGCTGAAAGCTTGGCAAACTATGTCCAGGCAAGAGCACAGTATTACAGGCTTGCACCAACGGAACCTGTAAAAACACGAACAATGGGAACGATCGAGTTTTCTCATTCCGAAAGCGGTCGTGAAACGATTGCTGTAGTAGAACGACCCTTTGGCGCAAAGTTTGAGGCAACGAAACAGGAAGGTCAGTGGGAAGTTGCCAGCAATGATTTATCTGATGGAGAAATAGAAACAATTGCAAAACTGCCGCAAACCGCGCAGGAGTATGAATCAGTAACACAAAACAAAGCACTGATTCGCTATTTCCAGGAACGCGCTCCTCAAGAGTTTGAAGGGGAAAAGGGCAGGATTATCTGGAACAATGAACATAACAGATTTAATTACCGCTTCGACATCGCTACAGATCGAAGCAGTAACAAAACGGTAATCGGTATCGATCAACGTACCGAGAAGATGGTGATGCAGGCGCAAATCAAGCCAGATGGCAGTATTCAAATCGACCGGGCCCACGTTCCCAAAGAACACGCTGAATCGTTGCTGCATCAGCGAGAAGCGACGAAATCTGCCGAATCTAAAGTGACCCAGATCTATAAAAAGCAACGGTCACGTCCTGAACTCTCCCTATGAGTTCCTTTCTCCCCATAACTCTCTTCAAGAAAACCATGTCTAAACAACCAAGAACACGCAGACACAAGCCCAGAACAACGTACCAATTTACCGTTCTGGGACAACCAGTGCAGCTCGATCAGATTCAAACTACCATGCTGGGGATATTTGCTTCCCTCATTGTTTATCTCGCAGTTCGCCAACCCCCGATCGCCGCGATTGTTGTTTCAGGGGTTCTCACGGTCGCAGGAACACTGTTACTTCCTGCTGCCACAAAAGCGATTGTGCGGCATAAAAAACTACAGTGGGCAACTGCGACCACTGCCATATTCCTGGTCATTACAGGAGCCAAACCTGCATCTGCTCAGTTCTTTAATGCTCTGGAGGCAGCGACTCTGGAGGTTGTTGCAGCCTCTAACTCTGGAATTGACGAAGCGGTAATCACAGGGGTCTTTATTCTGGTTCGTGTTTTAGTTGTACTGGCATTTGTTGCAGGCGCAGTCGGAATGCTGGTGCAAATGTTTCGAGGAGGAGACTGGCAACCGATGCTCACCCTAATTGGCATCGGTATGGCATTTGTGATTGGGGTTGAAATTATTAGCAACCTGATGTTGGGTGGACTCGCGGCAAATGCAGGTGCAGTCACAGGCTACGCTGCAACAGCCATTCCGGTTATAGCCGCAAAGGTTGGAATTACGATCGGTTAGCTCGTTGTCGTTCTCTTCGTTGTTAATTGGCTAATCCGCCAGATCTGGCAAGGACTGAAAAAATTAATGAGCAAGCAAATTGATGTCGATCAAGACCCTGTTCGGGTCAGTAGATCGATGGGAAAACGCGCCAGCATTGGTCCGATTCCTGCCGACCTTTTGTTTCCCTGGATGACGATCGGGTTTGTTGCTTATTTCATTATTCGGATGATGCTGGCTGGTAGCCTCATCCTCTGGGCAGGTTGCTGGTTCTGGTTTGCAGTCACTTATTGGGCACTGGCAGGCAACCGTGCTTATCGATACTTCAAGCAGTGGTTAATGCCACCGGGTCAGGACTGGATTAATGGGGATTCGCTGTTCGTGAGGGTGACGGATCACGGACTGTGGAAGCGCAAGCGCAAAGAACAGCAGGGCGCAATTCTGATGCAAATGGACGAGGGGGTTAAACGTTTTATGCCGTTTCAAAAATACTGCCACTTGCATTCAATTGTAGAGATTCAGATTGGCGGACATCGGTTTGCCTGTCTCCTGCTGCATAATCCCCGCAGCGATCAGTGGTCGGCGCAAATTCCGTTTAAGTTTACGGGGCTACATCCGCAGCTTTATCGACAAGAGGTAGAAGAAACGATCGACTTATTGCGGCGAGGACTTCAAGAATTGCCTGAACGTGAAGCGTTAACGTTTTATCTGGGCTGCTCAACAGACATTTGTGAACGTTACGAGCAGCTAAACCAGCTTGCCGAATCGACTTCACTCACTCCGGTTTCTGTTCTCTTGCTCAATGAGCAAAAGCGCATTTTTGAACTGGCAAATCAAGGTGTTCGGCAAATCTGGAGCCAGAGCATTTGGGCAGGATGGACAGCCCAGTACAGCGAGGAGAATAAAACCGACAATATCGGTAAAGCCTTGGTGGGCCTACAAAGATGGGCACAAAAAGGCATCCGATCATTCGTTGGTACAGAACAAACCTTCTTCAATAACTTTTACCGTAACCTGGCACAACAGGTTTATGAACAGGGCTATCTGGAGTGGCGAAACCTGCTTGAAACCAAGTGTGGTCTAGAAGTTGCTCCAATGTTGGCACAAGAGGCGTGGGAGTGGCTGTGGTATCGCTTTAACAAATCTACTGCACCCATTTTGGGAAAGAACCAGTACATTCAGATTCGAGAAACCGAACGGGGACTGTCAGAAAACATTCCCATGAGCGGTCAAAAGGATCTGATCACGCTGCTGATTCAGGGTGAAAAGGGCAAGACGAGTGTGCCCCGCCATAAACAGCAGCACGGCTACGTTTATGTCAACGAAAAAGTTGGCAAAGTTGTGGTTGTGGAAGACCCGCCCGATGGCTGGCGGAATGCGCGTGAGCAGTTGAACTGGGTCTGGACAAGGATGAGTTCCAGCTATATGCGTGATACCGAAGTAGTGATTCAAATTAGACCGAAAGAAACCTGGGTCACTCGTGACGAGCTAGAGAAGATGTCGCGGCAGTCTCATACCGAACTGCGACGAGCAATCGAGGATGGTACAGGTCGCATTGTTCATGCCAATCTCGCAGGGGAGCAAGCCGCCGACGCACTGCGAAAAGTTTTAGAAGGGGTAAAGCCGCTGTACTGCGCTCCCGTTTTCATGATTTGGCGCAATTCCGAAGCCGAATGCGAGGAAGCCGCCATTCAGCTAACCAAGAGTTTTGGAACCGCAACGGCTGTCACCGAAGACGACATCTGCTGGCAGTTGTGGTCTGACAGCCTGCCTATTAACGATGAACTGTTGCTGAAAAAATTCAGCACCTTTTCTGAGCGGCGGCTGACGCTCGATAGTGAGTCGTTGATTGGTTTTCTGCCGCTCGTTAAACCCAGACCGCTGGATGCTGAGGGCGTTGAATTCTTGACTGAGCGAGGTGGACAACCTGTTCACCTCAATCTGTTTGGCAGTAGTCCCGGTCGAATCATGATTACGGGCACTTCAGGCAGCGGTAAGTCGGTGCTGGGCTGGCGATTTATTGAAGAAGCCCTAGCTCGCAATATTCCAGTGGTGGGACTGGACTTATCTTCAGGGGGAGACAACACATTCCGTACCGCTGTTGAGATGCTGGGCGAAAAGGGGGTCTACGTCGATATCTTGAGCGAACGCATGAATTTGATGGAGCCGCCTGACCTGCGAAATTTGCCGTCTAACCTGTCGATTCCTCGCTTCAAGCGGTGGAAAGACTTTATCCGGCAGGCAATCATGGCAATCGCGATGGGGCAAATTCAAGACCAGGAGTTGCAGGAACGGGTGGATTCAATCACGCTGCGGCTTTTGGAAGTGTTCTTCGCCGACTCTGAAATGATCGATCGCTACAATGCAGCGTTTGAGGGCGGTTTCAAATCGGCAGAATGGCAGCTTATGCCCACTGCTCATGAATTACTACGATTCTGTTCCAGGGAAAAGCTGAAGCTTGAAAGCTACGAAGAGATTGATGCTCGTGCAATTAACCAGATTGTGTCGCAGCTTGGCGCGAAGCTGGTAGACCCGAATATTGGGGATGTGATTGGACGACCCAGCACGGTCAACCCCAACCCCATCATCAAGTTTTATGCCCTCTCAGGACTATCCAATGACTCTAACGCCTACATTATGGCGATCACGGCACAAATGGCGTGTCTGAGAAATGCGCTTTCATCCCCGCAATCGCTGTTTGTGGGGGATGAGCTATCGGTACTCCTGAGCAAAAGTGGATTTGCCGATATGGTAGGCGAAATGCTGGCGACCGGACGGAAAGAGGGAGTCGCAAGTTTGCTGCTGGCACAGGATTTGGATGCTATTGTCACCTGTTCTGCTGCTGCCAAAATCAAAGCCAACATTACGACAACCATCACAGGGTACACCACTCATGCTGCCCTCGATGCCTATACCAGCTACCTGCACTATGACCCCAGCATTATTGGCGCAAATGCGACTGAGAAGTTCAGGGGCAACCGCAGCGAGATGTACACCCGCTGGTTAATCGAACGCAACGGACGGTTCTGGCAAACGCGATCGTACAGTCCACCACTGGCAGTTGCGGCTCTGGCAAACGAAGAAGAAGAGAAACTTGCTCGTAATCGGGTACTGATGCAGTATCCGCGAACCGAGCGTGGATATCTAGCTGGACTCAGCGCATTTACCAAAGAGTATGTCGCGGCTCTGCGCGGTTCTCAGTCCATGCAGGACATTGGGGTATCTGACCTTGAAAAGTTCCAATCACGACGACGAGTGAGTGCTTAAACACTATGAGAACTTTGACACAAGCGATTTTTCTAGCCACGGCACTGATGGCGATCCCAGTGGGTGAAGCCAATGCTCAGGTGACACCTCCATTTAACGGGAGTGCATCTGCTAACGGTTCTGCGGCAAATGGAGATTTGCTCAATAACCGTGATTTGCTAAACGGCGGGGTGACACCCCCCTTTAATCCGGCTGGAGGCACACAGGCAGGCTTGCAGCAGCAGGCACAGACCGGAGCCAATCTGGGCGGGATTGGGGCTGATGTGCAGCAAGCGACAGGGGCAGTCCAGGAGGCAGGAGGGATATTTAACGATATTGCCAATATTGGCGATCGCATCGGCAATATTGGCGGTCAGATTAGCAACAGCCTAGGTCGTTTATTTTCTCAGTTCAACCTGAATGCACTGATGGGGCTATTGGGTATCAACCTGAATCCTACGTTTGAGTCGGTTGCTGGGGGGCTGGAGGGCAACGGCGGACTGGATATCGGTGCGAAGCCCGATAAACCTGGTGGTGGGCTGGACATTGGGGCAAAACCCGATAAGCCCGGTGGTGCAGAGGCAGGTGAAGGCGGTTCACTCGTTAGCCGAGGGGCACTGATGCTGCCGGACATTGATCAGGCGCGAGCCGCGATCGCTAACGGCAAAACATCGACGACCGAGGAGTTTCTGGGTGCGAAAACGGGAGGGCAAGGCAGTGTGGTCATTAAGCAGGATCTAGAGTCTCTGCTCATGACCAGCACCACGAGAGAAGTAGGAGAAGCGACGACGCTATCGGCGCAGGGGCAGCAGCAACTTCGAGCTAACGCAGAAGCCGCAAACCAAGCTTTGACGACATCAGGGCAACTGGCAGAAGATTCTGCGAATCAGGATGTGTCGCAGAACATTTTGCGAAACCTTTCCGGGCAGATGCAGGCTTCACAGCAAACTGGGACACTGCTTGCGATCGACGCTCAAATGCGAGCCAGAGACGATTCGCTGAGAAATATTCTGATGGCAAATACGCTGGACGAAATTCAGGGCAACAACATTGCAGAACGGCGAATGGATGCTTCAGCTTATTCAGCCGCAATTACACAAGGAAGCCAGTTTACGCTGCCGGGGTTCAATCCTGAAGGAACCGGGCGTAATCGAACGGCAAGACGGGGACTAAGACCATGATTCAGTTTTTTCTGGCTCAGGAAGGATCTGCCGCCGCCGCTCAGGTCATTGAGCAATCGCTCAATCTTTCGAGAAGCATCACCGCTTCTTGGGATGAGATGTGGCAAACCATTCTGCAAGCACCCGATGACTTTTCACTGTGGACTGCGATTGTACGATTCTCACTCACAATTTCTGTGCTGGCACTGGTTTATTATGCCGTGTCGCAGGGCAATGACATTTTGAAAACGCAGTCGTTCAGCAAGATCGTTGAAATGTTTGTCACGCCGCTGGTAGTGATCTTTCTGCTGGGTGGTAACGGCTTTATGCTGGCAAACATCATTCTGGCAATTCGGGGAGTCGGACGATCGCTGATTACCAGCATTCTTCAGCTTCAGCTTGGCGGCATTTCGATGGAGCAAGCGATTAATCAGGTCATTAATAATCAGTTTGCCGTCCAGCGCATTCGCCAGGTGTTTCAGGAATGTGCCACGCTGACCGGAGAACCGCTAACCCAGTGTCTTCAATCCAAGCAGGCTGAGGCACAGGGAATTGTGGATGCACTGGGTCAGCAAAGCAATGTCCCGCTACAGGCAGCTCAAGCGTTGATCAATTTGTTTAGTGCCGTCATGACGGTCGGTGGTGGAGTTCCCACAATGATTCAGGGAGCCTTCTCCCAGATTATTCAATCAAGAGCGGTTCCAATCATCCAGGTTATTTTGCTGGCGATTCAGTGGGCATTTGTGAACATGGCAGAAGCCTCGCTGCTGTTGTCTGCACTATTTGCGCCAATCGCTGTTGCCATGCTGCTGATTCCACTTGCCGGAAATGCACTCACAATCTGGTTTTGTGGCTTTGTCTCAATCCTGGGGATTCAGTTGGGATATGTTCTGCTGGTGGGGTTTGTGGCATCGGTCCTGGTGGCAACCGATGCCCAGAACGCCATTGCAGCCGCAGGAGATTATGGTTTTTTGCTGTTTATCGCCATTTTTGCACCCTGGATAGCCTTTGCGCTTGGTAAAGGCGGGGGTGAGCAGCTTTATCAGGGAATTTCTCAGAGAGCCGCTCGACTGGCTCAAGCAGGGGTGCAGATTATCGCGTCTGGAGTCAAGTTGGCAGCAGGAGTTTTTTAGGGCATGATTCAAAAACTTTTAAGGCGAAAAACACTAAAAGACACACTTTACAGCGGAAATGAAACCCGTCCGCGCAGTGGATTGGTGCAGGGCGAGTCAAAATTAATGGCAACCTTCTTTGGCTTGGCGATCGCGCTAGGGATAGGATCGCTCATTACGCTCATTCTGGTTGCCAATAACCGTGCCCTTGCCACAAGAGGCAAAGTATTTGTGCAAATGGCAGATGGAACCACTCAGTTGGCACAGGAGTTTGATGTCAACTACAGACGACCGGAGATTATTAAAGAAACCGCAGTGCGGTGGATGCAGCTTGCTTTTGAGTGGGATAACCGCATTCCTGGTAATGATCAAGCAGTCGATGAAGGCATTAATTTCGACAAGTCGAACAAGCGTGTGCCAACCAAAACATATTTAGCCTCCTACTTAATGGAGCCTGGGTTTCGGCAGGAATTCCTGCGACTGATGGCATCCGAAGTCATCCCCATCGATGTCATGACCGGACGACGCAAATCAATTCTGCGTTTTTACAGCGTGTCTGACCCCAGGCAGGTGGCAAAGAACCGATGGGAGATAGACATCGTGGCAACACGAGTCGAGCGGTCAGCCACACAGGAATTGGGGGAAATCAGAGTCAACCGCACCATTACCCTGCAAGCCGTTCCAGCTATTTCCCCCGCGCTCAAAGACAGCGACCCGGAAGTATGGCGTAAAACCCTTTATGAGTTGACCCAAAACGGGCTGATGATTGTCGAAGTCAAGCCCTTAAATCTTTAGAGGAGGGGGGGGGAGTCAGATGAAGACCGATGACCAATATACCCTGATTACTTCCAGTCCTGTCTCTCAACTCGACCCAGACGACTTTGATGAGTCAGGCGACTTGTCGCTTGCGGAACGCCAACAGCTTGCGGGACTGGACGAAGAAACACAATCCCTTATTGCACCTGAGCATCGCATTGATCCAGAGGTCGTTCCGGTCAAACGCGAACTGGCACAATCTCCCGTTTCACGCACCGTATTTGTTCTAGGAACGGTTGGCGTGTTTGTCTCCTTTGGCTTAGGAATTGCGATGATTGCCGGAATTGGACGATCGCGACAGCCGCAGGTTGCAGAGACACCGCCTGCAACCGATAGCGATGTCGTTACTCCGTCAGATGCCGACCTGTATAAAGGTCGGCTGGCACTGGCAGAACAGCAAAATGATCAGCAGCAAAAACCAAATCCTGCTGCGCCCACGACCCCGCCCAAGCGACCTACCGCACCTCGGCGCACCACCGCGACTCCTGCTCGCCCTAGAGCAGTCCCAGCCGCTTCTCCAGTACGGGCACGTCCTGCCCCAATTCCCGTTGCAACCCGTCCAGCTCCACCACCCCGAACAGTCACGCCTCGTCCTGCTCCAATGCCGCAGCGCACTCAGCCGGAGGTCAATCCCTTTGATCAGTGGAATCGGCTTGCCACAATTGGCTCAGCATCCGCAGAAGTGGCAGCAAGACCTGTTGAAGAAGTGTCCTTGATTAACACGCCTGAACGTTCACCTTCGTCAATGCAGCAGACGCAAGCAAACTTTCCTTCAGATGTGATTGGGGACAGCAGCTTTAGCCAAAGCATTAACTCACCCGAACCTGAAATAGTAGGCACAGCATCTACAGAAATTGCAGACGTTTCAGAAGAAACGTCACCATCGATTCCCCAGGAGGTTCTGATTGCATCAAGCGCAGGTACAGGAAACGTTATCAGTCCTGAAACCTCTGCCCCAATTAGTGATGGAACCAGAGGCATTTTAGAGCAGCGAGAAATGGGGAATGGATTATCTCCGAACGGGAATTATCAGGTTGCACTGGGAACCTCGGCGGAGGCTGAAGTCACTGTGCCCCTTTACTGGGAACCCGGTGGAGCGGGAAGAGGCACTCCAGGGCGATTTGCCGTAACCCTGTCGCAACCTCTGATGTCCACTAATGGAGAAGTTGCGCTTCCGGCTGGAACGACCTTTATCACTGAGGCAGAAGTTAGCAGTGACCAGAGCCGTATTGTGAATCAAACGGTAGTGGCAGTGGTGTACCAGGGTGCAGACGGACAAATTCGCCAGGAACCCGTTACCCCTGGAACGATCGTGGTACGTGGGGAAAATAATGAACCGCTCATTGCCCGTCGCCACCAAAACAGCGATCTGGGTGATGACCTGTTGCTGGGTGCAGTGGGGGCACTGGGTCGAGTGGGAGAACTGATTAATCAGGGCGATGTGTTCTCGTCTAGCTCCAGTTCTGGCGGATCATCGGGTTCCTCATCCACAACGATTACTCGTCGCTCTGGTGATACCAATGTGCTTGCTGCTGCCCTGGATGGCTTTTTCAATCCCCTGGTAGAGCGAATGCAGTTCCGCGCTCAGTCGCAAGATTCAGCCCAACAAAGCACCATTCTGGAAGTGAATGAAGAGCAGCCTGTCTCAGTTTTTGTTAACGGTCTTTTGGAGGTTGCCCGATGAAACGTTTGAAGCGCAGGCAGTTCTGGTGTAGCGTTGC
This sequence comes from Leptolyngbya sp. GB1-A1, assembly GCF_039962475.1. Classification (NCBI taxonomy): domain Bacteria; kingdom Bacillati; phylum Cyanobacteriota; class Cyanophyceae; order Leptolyngbyales; family Leptolyngbyaceae; genus Leptolyngbya; species Leptolyngbya sp. GB1-A1. The sequence goes on from NZ_JAMPLI010000035.1 coordinate 27,365, forward strand.
CCTGTTTCCCCTGCTCTTGGCGATCGCCTCCCCTGATGCAAAAGCAACCTCTGTTCCGGCTCCAGCTGAACCTATTAATCCACGGGTTCGATGGGAAACGCCAACGCCGCCAGGAACTCTGACTGAAGTTTCGCAGGCACAGGCGCAGCGGTACGCTCAAACTGTCGCCATTTATGCAGGACGTAACTCTGCAATTACGTTTCGCACCGGGGAGCGGATTCAGTTTTTGCAGGTTTCTGACCCGTCCGCGATCGTGTTCAACACCAATACACCCGTTGAAAGCGGACAGGCAACCGTTATTCTGCTACGGCTGATTCGACCGCTTCGCTTTCCAGGGCTACTGACAACTGAACGCCCGAACCTGACCGTTACCACGACCAGAGGAACCTACTTCTTCGATTTGCAGCCCGTTCACCAGGAACAGTCGCGCAATCAGCCTAGCGGAGTGGCGATTGTGCCGGGTAACTCACTTAGCTTTGCTGCCTTTGGGCAAACCACGATTGTTACGTCACGGGGACGGGCAACGGCAGAGGATATTCGTCGGGGGCTTTCGGTTGCCATTGGGCGAAACTACACCCGCCCTGATGATCCGGTGGTAACGCAGGTGCAGCGAGCAATGACCCTGATGCGTCAGGGTGCATCAATTCCTGAAATTGTTGCGACGACCTCTGCTCCAACTCTGCCGCAAGTGCTGGCAAGACTAGGGGAACTGGGAATTGAAAGCGGACAAGTCAATCCCTCTCAGTTCCCTAACGTTTCCCCCGATGCTCTTTCAAATTCTTCTTCCGCATCATGAGCAAACTCCTCATTATCGAAGCTCCGGGAAAGCTGAAAAAGCTAAAGGCGATTCTTCCCGACTGGACGATTAAAGCCAGCGGCGGACATATCCGCGAATTGGCAAAAGACAAGCAGGATGCCTTGGGGTTTCAGCTACAGGGCGATCACGTTGTTTGCCGATGGACACCGCGCAGTCCCCAAGCAAAGCAGACAATCGCGGAACTGCGAGCCGCCGTGAAAGCAGCAGACCAAGTAATCCTGGCAACGGACGAAGACCGCGAGGGCGAGACGATCGGGTGGCATCTGGCGGAGGAACTGCGGCTCAAAAACCCTCTCAGAGCAACCTACCGCGAGATTACCCCGAATGCGGTGAAAGCGGCGATCGCCAGCCCCAGACCGCTCAACCTCGATCTGGTTCATGCGGGACTGTGCCGCTCGGTGCTAGATAAGCTGGTAGGCTTCAGGGGATCTCCCCTGGTGTGGCAGCTGAACAACGGAGCGAAGTCCGTAGGGCGAGTGCAGTCGGCAACACTGCATCTGGTCGCCGAGCTAGAAACCAGAATCCGTAACTTCAAGCCACAGGACTACTGGACGGTATTCGTGCAGTACGAAGAGGGTTTTCGCGCCTTCTATCACGGCGGCGTATTTTCCCCGGCAGAAGCCGAGAAATCAGACGCAGCGATCCCTGGCGAGGAAAAGCCCGACGAGGACGCCTCGCCAGAGGCGGCAGCCCAAGGCGATCGCGTCACGTCCCAGGCAGAAGCCGATCGCCTGGTCGCATTGGCGCAATCGCAACCACACCGAGTTGTGAGTATAGAAGGCAAAACGGTCTTGAAACAGCCACCTGCACCCTTCACTACCTCCACACTTCAGCAAGCTGCCAGTGCCAAGCTGAAGATGAACCCGGAAACCACAATGGCAGTGGCGCAGAAGCTCTACGAAGGTGGCTATATCACCTACATGAGAACTGACGCGACGTTTCTGGCTCCGCCTTTTGTCCAGTCGGCGCGGGAGTGGATTGCCTTTCACGATCCCGACAATTTGCCGCCCCAGGTGGTTCAGCACAAAGCGGGGAAAAATGCCCAGGAAGCCCACGAAGCCGTGCGACCCACAAATATATGGGCAACACCTGATAAAACAGACCTGCGAGGGGCAGCGATTGAGCTTTACGACCTGATTTGGAACCGCACCCTCGCTTCACTCTGTCAGCCTGCTCAGGTACGCCTAACCAAAATCATCACCCAGTCCGGTACGGCTCAGTGGCTTGCTAAAGGTCAGGTTGTTCAGTTTGAGGGGTTTGCCCATTACTGGCGGTCATTGGGCGCAGATGCAGAACTTCCGGCTCTGCAAAACCAGGAACTACTCACTCTGGAAGAAGCAGGCAGCGTCAAGAAAAGGACACAAGCCCCCAGCCGCTACAGCGAAGCGCAGCTAGTACAGATGATGGAGCGGCGAGGCATTGGTCGCCCCAGTACCTTTGCCTCCACGATCGCCACGCTGAAAGAGCGGGAATACGTTCGCATCGTGAAAAGCAAGGTTGAGCCAACCGATCGCGGCATGGAAGTGGATCGATTCCTGGCTCAGGCAATGCCAACGCTAGTAGACACCGACTTTACCGCCGAGATGGAATCTCAGCTTGATCTAATTGCCGAGGGCAAATTGAATTGGGAAGGCTGGCTGATCGAGTGGAACCAAACACAGTTTGAACCCGCTCTGAGCAAAGCCCTTCGCATTATGCCCCAACACGCTCATGCTCATCCAACCTCTGAGGTAAGCTGCCCAAGCTGTGAAACACTCATGCAGCAAATCACGAGCGCAAAGGTTAAAAAGGGATTCTTCCTCAAGTGCCCAACCTGCGAGGACTGCGTGATGTTCTGGAACGATCGCGAGCAAGGGTGGGAGCTACCCAAGCCCAAAACGGCAGGCAAAATTACGACGATTCCCTGTCCGGTATGCCAAAAACCGATGGAGGAACACATCTACTCCAAAAACGGTGCGGAAAAGGTGATGCTGCGGTGCAGCGATGAATCAGCGCGACAAAAAAGGGATCACAAGGAAGCCGTGTATTTTCAGTCGAGCAAGGGTGGATTCTGGAGTCCGAAGTTCGGCGCGATCGATCACAGCCTGATGGGAGGGTAACATGGCAGGCTCATCACTTGGCACAAACCTGTGGACAACCCTCTCCTACACATTGGGAGGCAGAACAGGGTGGATGCTGCTGATGCTATTGGGGATATTGTTGGGACTTAAGATCATCAGTCCCAGGAGAAAAGGACTTTTGACTGCCGCAGAATGGGCAACCACCGGGGCAAAATTGAATGCAGTTCGGCTGGCACAAAAGCAGTTGAAATCGACCAAAGTAAACGATGTGTGCCTCTGGATTGGCAGTGCCTCAAGGTGGCAGCTTCAGGGCATTATGCCTATTCTGCTGACTATGACAGGCAAGCCGCCGACCGTTTATGTACCCCAGGCGAACCGATCGGTTGCAGTCGTGGGAAAACCCAATTCAGGAAAAACCTTCAGTGCGCTCAACCCAATGATCGTTAGCGCGATCGAACAGGGAATGTCGCTTGTGCTGTACGAGTACAAAGCCGATGAGCAAGGTCTAGGCGGACAAATGGCGTATTTGGCAACGCTGGCTGTGCGCTATGGCTACAAGCTCAATATCTTTGCCCCTGGAAAGCCCTACACCTGCATCATCAACCCACTCGACTTCATGGAGAATTGCGAGGACGACACCACCGCAGCAGTGCTGGCAGAAGTCTTTCACGCCAACTTGACCGGAGGCGGCAAAAAAGGCGATGAGTTCTTTGGCTCTGCCGGGAAGCGACTGATTCAAGCCCTGTTTCAATTTGCCAAAAGTACCAAGTATCCAGATTTGGCAATGGCGTTTAACGTGCTGTCGCTGCCCAAGTTGGTTGAACGGCTCGACTATGCAGCGAATCAAGGCAAGCTGCCGTACTTTGTGCGCGTGAGCTTCAGCCAGTTCATTTCTACGCTGGGTGCAGATAAAACCACATCCGGCATTCAGGCAACAGCATCAGATCTGCTGACGCGATTTATCAGTCCGACGATGCTGCCATCACTGATGGGTAAAACGAACATTTCCTCCATCCTGAACAGGAAGGAAATGATTGTGTTTCAGTCTGATATTTTCCGGCAGTCGGTCGTTAACCCTTTGCTGGCAGCGATCATCAACATCGTGATGAACAAAAACTTCTCGATCGCCCGTACCAGCCCGATTGCGTTCAGTGCAGATGAATTGCCCAGTATCTATCTGCCTAAACTACCAACTTGGGCAAACGAACACCGCTCGAAGGGATACACGGGATTGTACGGCTACCAGTCAGCAGCACAGCTTCGAGAAGGGTACGGCAAAGACGGTGCAGATATTTTGCTAGGCGGTCTTGCATCAACCTTCTGGTTTCTGCCTGCGAACCATGATGAATCTCGAATGTACCAGGAGCAGCTTGGCAATATCGAAATCAAGGTTCGCAATAAGTCTTGGAATCCAGGTAAGGGCGGTGGCACATCCTACAGTGAACAACTGCAAACCCGACCCCTGATGCTGGCAGACGAGTTTAACGGATTCGATATCGGAGAATGCGTCTTTCGCAATCCTGCCTACAAAGCGAATGGGCGAGCCAACTTGCCACAGCATTTCAAGCAGCTAACGGTTCCCAAAGCCGATATCGAGCGAGAAAAAGAGTGTGAGGAAATTTGGAAAACGGAGCTGCGGCAAAACCTGACCGAACGGGAAACCGCTCGCAGACCCAAGCTCAACCTGCTGCAACAGCTTGAGGCGCGACTGGCAGAAGCCGAACGACTGTTACCGTTGCCACCTGATGAGGAAGATGACGATTACATTTAGCTATCTCTCTTAGCGTTCACGTTCATATTCACTGAAGGATTTTTATCATGAACATTGGACTATTCACAGGAACGATTAAGAACTCTAATCTGCGTCAGACAGAAAGCGGCAAAACAGTTTGTAATGTGTGGCTTGAGATTGCTCCAGCAAGTGATCAGCAACCCTCGTTTATTTTGCCTGTTACAGCCTGGGATGAACTGGCAAGCGAACTGGGGCAGATTGGCGAGGGTATAACTGTTACGGTTGAAGGCTACGTTGAGATTGAGGAAACCGAGCGCAGTGGGGCAAAGCAGGAAATCATTACGATGACGGCAACCCGGCTGGCTCCGTTCAACACCTTAAGCTTGACGGGTCGGGCAGGCGGCAACCCCGAAGTAAGGGACGTTGAGCAAAAAGACGGCAATTTTACAAAGGTTGCTAAATTTCGGCTTGCCGTGGACCGAGGAAAATCCGATGGCGAGGCAAGCTGGTTCAATATCGAGGTGTGGGGACGCACGGCAGAAACGGTCGAAAAGTATGTCCGCAAGGGAAGTCAGATTGGTGTGACCGGAACGGTGCGAGCAGACACCTGGACAGATCGCACTACAGGCGCGAATCGCAGCAAGCAAACCCTGAAGGTTTACCGCCTGGAGCTCTTGGGCAGCAAACCACAACCCAAAGCGCCGGAAACGCCTGAAGCCGCACCTGCCCCAGTGGAGAAAGCTCCAGAAGGCAAGGGCAAGAAGCGAACCCGTACAGCAGTGTGAGGTCGATATGACGCAATATGTGTGTCCGATTTGTGGTCAGCCTTTAGAGGAAGCGTCTTATTCCAAAGATGGCACTCTCAAAACCAAGCTGATTTGCTCAGACCCGATCGCTCGCCTCAACGAAGACCATAAGCCTGTGGTCTATTACTCGTCCAGCAACGGCGGTTTTTGGAGCTTTGGGCTGAAGGCAAGACCGATCGTATTGGGAGAGCAATCAAGCCTCCCTGTTGTGGCTCCACCCGAACATAAACCTACCAAACGAAGACGGCGCGGTGGACGTGCTAGTAACCGCCAACGACAGCTTTCACTTTAACCCTTAAACCCTTTATTTCTTTAAGGGTTTATATCTTGAATCGATAAACCCCTCACCCTGATTGGAGATAGATTGATATGCCACTGATTAACAAAGAAATGGCAGCATTGATGGACGATGAGCCACAGGCAATCGAGGATGCTCAGCCTCGTTCCAAAAAGGTCATCCCCGCACTGACCCGAAGTAGAGAGCAATCTGCTGAACCTGCTCCTGAACCCATTAAGATTGCCGAGTTCAGGGAGTTTGGAAAAGGTTCAGGGGCAATGCTGTTTGGCAAGGCGGCAGAAGTCGTTGCTGATGCCCTTCGGATTGAGCAGCATACCACAAACAGCGATCGCCCTCGCCCTTATGTGAAGCTGACCGCTGAGCAGGTTGCGGCGGCGGTTCCTGTCCTGGAAGAACAGGGGTGGGAAGTTCGTCAAAAGAACGCTGAAATTACATTGCATGGTAAGAGCGCAAGTGTTCGTGGTGATGCAGCCGTCGCGATCGCCAACGAGTTTGGCTTTGCGCTGGGAGCAACCACAACGGGCATAGCGAAAGTTAAGTTTGACCAGGGGAAGCTAGAGGAAGTGATTGGCTTCCTCAAAGACCAAAAGTTTGTCGTTGAAGTAGATCAAGCGGAGCCGAGCGAAACGAATAATAAGAAGCCTGTCGTTGTCTTCCGCGAGTCGCTCGATAGCGACGACTACAAAGTGTTTGATACATCGGCAGAAAACCTGGCAAAAGCTCTGGGGAAAGAGCCGGATCGAACTCCAGGCGGACGGGCAATGATGGAAGTGACGGCAAAGGAGCGCAAACAAATCGTGCGCGACCTGGGCGATCAGCTTGATACGTCAGTGAAGCCGATGCCGGAGGCAAAGCTAACCCTGTATGCAATGGGGGGTGGCAACGTCATTGGGGCAGCAGCGACAGAAGTAGCAGCAGCATTGAACCTGGAAACAGAGTCGGTAACGCGCAAGGCAGACGGTGCAACGTTTCCAAAGGTCACTTTGAAGGAAGACCAGATCGAGGCAGCAACATCCGCTCTTGAAGGGCTATTCACAATCAAAACGGAGGAATTGGAACCGAAAGCCTTTATTAAAACAGATAAGGAGAAGCAGGAAATTGTAGTGGTCGGGGCGGCGGCTCCATTCGCGGCAACCGCAAAAGGCGTAGATCTAAGTATGGGCAATAAAAGTCCCTATGTCCGACTGCCTGAGTCAGACCTGGAATTTGTTAAATCAGTGCTGAAGGAAGCCGGATTTAATGAGTTTGATATCAGCGAGTCCAAGCCACTACAGCGATCGAGTCAGGCATCGGCTTCTAGATCTCAAAGGCAAGCAGCAGAGCCAGAACTATAGCTCAATCCATTAACAGCTATCTTCCTAAACCAGGGGGTTATCATGCCGGAATTAGAAGAACTGGATACATATTCAAACACTTTAGATCCAATCTTTGAACATCTCAACGAAATTGACAACACATACGAATTAACTGAAGCATTGAGAACCGCAGGATTTGAGTATGGATCTACGATTCCGGATCATGGAGGAGCAATTCTTTCAGAAACATGGTTTCATCCAACGCTGGGGTCTTTTGGATTCAGCTATGAATACGGATCGAACACTGTTGCAAGAGAGGAAGACTATTCCACTGAGGAGGAATTAGATTACGAAGCAATGATGGCTTATGGCGCAGAAGAGTTTGCCAGAGAAGCCGCAGCAATGGGGATGAATACAGAGGAATACGAGGAGTATTTGAACAGTAATGCCCCTTCTTCCGATGAGCCGGAGCAAGAATGGGATTACCTTGCTGATTTAGATATGCGTCGTTTCCTGGCTGAGAATGCGCCCGAAGAGTTAGCTCGGTTAGTTGCAGAAGACAGGCAGGAGAACCTGATGCAGCAGATCAAGAGCGAGGGCAGCGTTAGCTTTGAGGATGAAGCAGGCAATGTCGTTGTTGCCACGCTGGAAACAATGCCCGGACAGAGTAAGCCTGATCTGCTGGTTGCGAGCGGACAGGTGCAGATTGATCGCACGGTAGCCGTGCGTGACCCTGAAGCAAACCCGCAAAAAGTTAAGCAGGCATTTGAAAGCATGGGACTGTTGAAAGGCGACATTGCTTCCTCTCCGGCTGACCCAGAAAAAGCGGAAACAATTCGAGGTATGGCACGAGATCGAGCCGTCCGTAGCAATAGGGCAAGAAACCGAGAAAAAGAATCAGGAGGTATAGAACTTTAGCTCAGATGGTTTCTCCAGAGGTTTTTATGGACGCTTACACCTGGCTTCAATCAAACTACGCTGCGGTCGCCGAAGAACTGGAATCTGTCCGATCGCTCCCTCCTATTCCACCCGATGCGACAGAAGATGCGATCGTCGTCCTGATGAACGATGTAGAACTGCCGCCTGATGCCCAACTCGAAGCCGACTTTGTACCAGAACTGCTTACCTTCTACCTGAACAATCAGCTCATTTTCCTGAAAGCGCAGGATGAAGTATTGCTCAATCGATTGCCCGTTTAGACCCATCAGGAGCTTTGAACGATGGACATCACCCTAGAAACAGCCGTTCAGAAGTCTAACGCCCCAGGACAATTGGAGCGTATAGATTCTCATAGCCCAAAACCTGAGCAACTGTTTCGGGAAACGCTTAAAGTGACCCTGGAAGCGGCAGGCATTGACTCAGGGCAGCCTGTAAGAATTCAATTTGGGCGAGAAGTCATATTCAAGGGAACAATCGACAATCCCACGGTGAATAAGCTTAACCGCCCCTCCCTCTTGAGGGTGCTGAATACTGTCCTGGATCTTGTCAGTGAGGGCGAATCCTCTAACGAAGCTTCTGGGTCGCAGCGCGGAGTTCTCAACATTGATGTAGGAGATCGTCGCGTTGTGCGACTGGAGGGGGGACAGGTCAAAATCAACGAACTCGCTGCAGTTCGGATCGAGCAACGGGGACAGGAAAAGCTGGAGCTAATCGAGGCAGTCGATACGGTAACTGAAGCTGTTTTGGAGGGATCAGGCGATGCCCTGAAGCGGGTCGTGCAGGACATCCCTGAAGGATTTGATGCCTACCGAGAGGTGTGGCAAACCGTTAACAGGTGGGTCAGAGAAGCAATTCCCACAAATTCTGATTTACAGGCTTTTGCCCAGCAATTCCCTTCCCAGGTTGAAGCGATCGCCGGAAGGTTAATGGAACGACAATTAGCTCCTGTAGGATCTGCATTGTCTTCAGTAACAGAACTTCCAAAACAAGAGCCATTTGCTACGCCTGGTCTATTAATTCAAACTCAACTCAGTGAACTAACTGCCTCTGCCCAAACTCTATGGAGCAATCGACAGGCAAAGCAGGAGTTGCGCCAGTTTGACCAGAGACTTAATCCGCAGCCACAGAAGAACCCACTTCAGTCGATTGCTGCCAGTGCTGCAACCGTGACTGATGGCTGGACAGATAAGCTCAAGGTTCCAGCGGCGGCGATCGCGTTGAAGGAGCTTTATCGCTCGAACCTCAGTCCATCCGCGCAGCAATGGGCAAAGAAAGCACTAGAGCCATTACACAAAGCCGCAGGGCTTGTCCCTGAGAATTTGCCAGAACAAACACTGGATTTGACTTCAAAAGCAATCTCCCAGATTAGTGCGATTCCGGGAGAACTGCGAAAGCGTCAGATGGCAGATACAGTCGTCAGGCTGACGAAGACGCTGGGAACTGTACAGGACGCTGGCAAATTTATCCCAGATGCCCCAGAGGGGCGCAAGGTGGTTGGAATTGACACGGGAAATTTCAGAATTCATGTTTGCAACACCCATCAATACATTGTCAGCAATGCGATGGGCAAGGAAATCATGCGCTTCAGCCAAACGCCGCTGGGACCGAAATTTTCCTGCTGTAAACCGAACGCACTCGAGCAACGGGACTTCCTGCAAGCTCGCAAGCATCTGACCCCTGATCTTGCGAAGTATTCAGCGGAAACGATCGCGGCGAAACTGGGGAATCTAACGCCGATCGAAAAGCAGGCGGAAGCTAGAGATCAGCAGACGCAGCAGCTTGTCGATCGCATCAATCGCAGACTGGATCGATCGGTGGCTGAAGGTAGTTCTGTGGTTGAGAAAAATGGCCACCGCCTTCAGCAGCACTCTGACGGTAGCCGCACTCTGACCTCAAAAGGGATGCAGCAACCGAAGCTAATAATTCAGGCAGATGGTGAGATTAAAAGCTCACTACAGCCAGAAGATTTTGCTCGACTGAGGGCATTGCCAGAGCCGCAGAAGACCGCACACAAAACACGCAGGGAAAAGGGAGCAGAACTATGAAATCAGGACTTCGACCGGACGTTATCTCGATCCACTACAACGGGGAGGAGGTCTGCCGCTGTGAGAGAGGGCGGTGGATCGAGGTTCCCCTGCCGCCTTCATTCAATCCGGCTGTACTGCCCCACCGAGTTCAGTTTTTCTTCGATGGGCAGATGGTTTATGACCTTAACCGGGGCGTGGTGGAAAGGAACGAGTTAAGGGACTGACTCCACTAGCCAACCCAGAATTTTTGCAATGTTGATGACTGAACCTTACAAAAACTTTCCTCAACGCCCGAAGTCTGAAGCCGTGCAAGCACCCTCATTTAACAGTAAAGACCCGTCAGCACCCCGCACTAAAGTACGGGGCTTCATGCCTCCGACTTGAGTTAGCTGACCAGCCTCAGGCTTAATTGGCTACGTTTTCAAGGTCACGACACCTTAGAGTGCTTTCCAGCTTTAAGCTCTGTCGCTAACGATTAAACATCTCTACGAGGGGTATAAGAAGTGTCGTTAGCCGAACAAGCCTTGAACACATTGGCGAGGAACACATTACCCGCACTGCGGAGACTTTCAATGTCTAATCACGTTTTTGTTCTTGATACCCACAAGCGACGACTCAATCCAGTTCCTCCTGGAAAAGCACGGCTTCTCCTCGATCAGGGGAAGGCTGCTGTCTTTCGCCGCTATCCGTTCACTATCATCCTGAAAGAAGCTTACCCTGATGTTCCGGTACAAGACCTAGAACTCAAGGTAGATCCAGGTTCTAGGGTTACAGGTATTGCACTCAAGCAAGGCAACAAAGTTATCTTTGCAGCCGAACTTCAACATCGAGGACAACAGATTAAGGATGTGTTGCTGTCTCGCCGTCAGCTGCGGCGCGGTAGGCGAAATCGCAAAACTCGCTATCGGCAAGCACGATTCCTGAACCGAACTCGCCCTGTTGGTTGGCTTGCTCCTTCCTTGCAGCATCGTGTTTTGACCACGCTCACTTGGGTACGCAAATTCATGCGACTTGCGCCCATTTCGAGCATTGCTCAAGAGTTAGTCAGATTCGACCTGCAACTGATGCAAAACCCTGACATCTCAGGGGTGGAATACCAGCAAGGGGAACTCGCTGGCTACGAGTGCCGGGAATACCTGCTGAAGAAGTGGAGTCGGAAATGTGCTTATTGTGGAGCTGAAAATGCCCAGCTTGAAGTTGAGCATATTCAGCCCCGCTCTAAGGGAGGCTCAGACCGAGTATCGAACCTCACACTTGCCTGTCATCCTTGCAATCAAAGCAAGGGGAATCAGGATGTTCGAGACTTCCTGGTAGACAACCCTGATTTGCTGAACCGCATTCTCAAACAAGCAAAATCACCGCTTAAAGATGCCGCTGCGGTTAATTCAACTCGTTGGGCATTGTTTAATGCACTGAAAGAGACGGATTTGCCTGTGACGAGCGGGACAGGAGGACAAACCAAGTTCAATCGAACTCGGCTCAATTTGCCTAAAGCGCATTGGATCGATGCGGCTTGTGTGGGTCAAGTTGATTCACTTCAATTGCTGACGGCTCAGCCTTTGTTAATTGCTGCAAAAGGGCATGGCACTCGCCAAATGTGCGGTACGGACAAGTATGGATTTCCTATCCGACATCGCGCCAATCAAAAAACTTGGTTTGGATTCCAAACAGGTGACTTGGTTTGTGCTGTCGTTCTATCTGGAAAACATGCAGGCCGATGGACTGGGCGCATCAGCGTTCGCTCTAGACCAAGCTTTAAGCTTTCAGGAAAACAAGTGTTTGATGTTCATCCTAAGTACCTAGAGGTGATTCATCGTGCAGACGGTTACAGCTATGGATTTTAGGCGGCTAAAGCCGCATGAGTCAGTTTTCCTCCTTGCTCTAAAGAGCAAGGCTCCCAACCATACCAGGAGATTCTTGTGGACAACTTTGACCTTCCCTACAGCGAATATCTGAATCGAGGACGTGCCTGGTCGCCCTCCTGGACAGCCAATCGGCATGGCTTTGACTGCTGGCTTGTATTTGCGCCCCCAGGAGTAGCGGTGCTGGAGTCCCCGGAAGACTATTTCATGCTGCTATCACGGCGACTCCAGCATCAGATTGAAATTTGGCTGGATCAGTACAGCGACGAATTGCCCGTCAGCGTCGATCGCGAAGACCCGGAAGCTGTCTGGGATGGAACGCTGCAAATGGTAAGGCAATATTTTCCGCTTGAGCTATCGACCGATCAATCGGTTCGTGAAGTCGCGCAAGCGATCGCCCAAGCAACCGTGCCCCCACTTAGCAACACCCAATTTCCCGTTGAACTGCCGCTGCCGGAGCCGGACGAGGACTTTGGCGCGTGTTTGGAAGATGAATCAACTTTCAAGGGCTGGCTGATCGAAGCAAGCTGATTCTTCGCAATCCCTGTTTATTCAAAGACTTTATAAAAATCCATCATGGCTGAGCTTGACCCCTTTTCCCCCGATCTCGCTGATTCTGAAGAATCAGCCCAATCCGAAGCAGCAGAACCGCCCACGCAGGTTTCCTACCGTCCCCATAGTCAGGGGCGATCGATTCAGACAGTTTGCCCTCCTACAATGGCAACGCCGATGAGCGTCAGTCTCGATCGGGTAGAAGCCGTCACCGGGCAATCAATCGATCCGTTTGTCGCCGATCGCCTGGGCATTGACCAGGAAACCCTGTTCCAGCGGTATGCGGCAGAACAAATTGACTGTCTCTCGATTGCCTTTCTGAACCAGGATCGTGGACGACCAACGCTCATTGGCAACGATACAGGAACCGGAAAGGGGCGGATTGTCAGCGGTGTCCTATCGCCAGTGCTAGCAGACGAAAATAAAATTGCCGTTTTTATTACCGCCAAGCCCGATCTCTACGTCGATATGCTGGCACGGGACATGATCGATACGGGTGTTCGAGAGCAGGTACGCCCATTTTTCACCAATTCAGGCTTAAATCTTGAACTGACCTCTCCTGATGGCGAAGTGCTGGGCACGATCGAAACGCCCTCTAGTAGGCAGCACCAGGCGGACACGCGAGCTTTGATTGAGGAGTTCCGGGCAACCGGGCAACTGGGCGAATACAACTGCATTTTTACCACCTATGACCAGCTCGCGCAGAAAGGGTCACTGAGGCGTGAACTGATTGAAACGATCGCGCCCAACGCAACGTTTGTGCTAGATGAGTGCGACCTGGGCGGTGGGGCATCTGGTCCCACTCCGCCCCTAACAGAGAAAGACCGACAACGCGCTCTCATGGGGCAGGATATTCGCAGCGTCTCCACATTCTTAACCCAGAGTGTGCTGCCCTACAGCGATGCCTATGTGCTGCTATCAGCGACGGCATTCAAAGACCCCTTTGTGATGACTCGACTGCTGTACTCCAAGAGTGAAATCAAAGAGACAGGCATTGATCGAGAAGCCCTGGCAGAGCGGCTGGTCGCGCAGGGCATTCCAGGACAGCAGGACTTTACTAACAAACTGGCTCTGTCCGGTGAACTGGTGCGACTGGAAAAGAGCATGGAGGGGATTACCTTTCAGACCGAGGCAGTTCCCGTAAATCTGGAAGCGGTCGATGCCGCAAGCCGGATTACCTCTAAAATTGTGCAATTTGACCGCGCCAAGCAAGAAGCGGTTGAAGTGCTGAGGGATATGTATGCCGGAGCAGGTTCAGCCATTCAAGGCAGCGACGGCAGTGCAGGCACTCCCAGCGTTGATTCCACCAACTTCACCAGCACAGCATTTAATTTTCAGCAGCAATTTCTGTTCTTCCTCAAAGCGGAAGCGGTTGCAGACCGAGCCATCGAATCGATCGAAGCAGGGCGCAAACCCGGCATTATTTTCTTTAACACGATGCAGGCGGCGATTGAAACCCACCTGGACAATAAGCGGGAGGATATTGAGCAGGAAGTTCTACAGGAGCTTCAGGAGGAGAACGGAGGAGAGCCTGTCCCGGACGAGCAGGTACAGGAGGTTGCTAGAACGCGATATCACGAATGGCTGCGGGGCGAGCCTGCCCCAGAGATTACCTTGAACCTGGGAGATTTGCTAGAGCGGCAGCTTGACCGATCGCGCATGGTCACGATCAAAGATGCTTACGGTGAGCGAAGACGGCATTACCTGACCGATGAGGAATTGGGCAGCAGAGCCGTTGCTCTGGACAATGAGATTCGCTTGCTCTGCCAGAACACCGATTGGGGCGACATCAAGATTAGCGGTGTAGATGCCGTGTTGCAGCGTGTAGAGGCAGCAGGCTATATGATCGCGGAAATGTCGGGGCGTAGTCTGGGAATCGATTACAGCGGCGACACGCCACGATTCCGGGAAGTGGATGCGAGCAATCGGGACGTGCGAGCAGCCGCTAAAAACGGCTTTAACAACGGCGAGAATGATGCCCTGATCACGAACATCACAACGGGCTGGTCTGGGCACGCGAGCCGAGGAGTGCGCGACCAGCGGCAGCGGGAAACAATTCTGGCGCAGGCGCATCCAGACGGGAATAAGCTGGTGCAGTCGCTAGGACGATTCAATCGCGTTGGGCAGGTTGACCCAAGCCAGCATGAGCCGAACTGGACTGATAGCAACGGGAATCCAGGCTGGGGTGAGGTGCAGGGCAATCACGGTATCCCTCCGGCATTTGGATTGCCCATTATGACAATGGTGTATGCCGATGGCGTAGCGTATGAGGAACGCATTACGGCAAACATCAACCGGAAGATGGCAAGCCTTAACGCCAACACCACTGGCTCACGCAATTCTGGCGTGAATCTGGGCGATGTGGATTTCCTCAATCCTTATGGCGATCAGGTTGCCTGGGATTTGATGAACGATGACCCGGAACTTCATGAGAAGCTCGATTTTCCGCTGGGAGAGCCTTTCCCCTACAAAGAAAGTGTGGCAGGGGCAATGGCAAAAGTGACCGGGCGCAGCTTGCTCCTGCCGCTGGACGAACAGCGAAAACTGTTTGACACACTGAAGCAAAACTTTACGGAGTACATCGCGCAGCGTGAGGCGATCGGTGAATCGCCAATGGAAGCCAAAACCCTTGACTTACAGGCAAAAACAATCGGGCGGATTGAAGTCGCTCCGGCTAGATCAGAGAGCCTCTTTGCCGGAGCCACTTACGTCGAAGTGGTGCAGGCACGATCGCTCAGGAAACCCATAACTGAGGAAGCCGTTGCTAATCAGGTGCGTAAAAGCCTGGGGATGGACAAGGTTGATGAAGCGATGATCCGCGAGTTTGAACCGAATGGAGAACCGCGAACGCTGGGTAAAGCAGCGATGGAAGCTCGGATTCAGGCAGTACAGGAAGTTGTCGAGAATAGAATTAAATCGCTCGACGCTCGAATTGACTTTAAGAAACAGAGGTACGAGAAAGAATCCCCCATTATTCAAAAGCGACTTGATGATCTACACGCACAGCTCAAGCCAGTGGAAGAACAGCAGCGGCAGCACCTTGAACAGCAGCAGATCATGGAGCAACAGCTTCAGGCAATCCCTGAAGAAGACACAGAAGCGAGGGCAAAGGTTAAAAAGCCGGAACCCAACAAGGAATTAAAGGAGGCGATCGACAAACTGAATAAAGCGATCAAAGCTGAGAACAAGGCAAAGACTAGGCTGGACAACGAAACCAATACCTATCAGGAACAGCAGCAAAAGGAATCCGTTCAAGAGCGATGGAAGGCAACCAAAGAGCGGCTTGAGCTTTGTCCAGTGGGTCAACCCGTCCATCTTTACGATAAAGAACTCGGTTCAATCTATGGAATTGTGACCAACGTGCAGCGTGTGGAGGGCATCAAAAATCCGCTCGCAGGTGGCGCGTGGAAGATTAAGTTTGCGCTGGCGGATGGGGCACAAGAAATGACCCTAAAGCTATCCGATATCAACGTCCCCAAAAAAGTACAGGTTCTCCAGGCTGAATCTGTGGTTCAATACAGACCGCCCTTTGATCGCATCCCGGTTCATCGAATGTTTAGCGAACTTCAGCAGGAGCGGTTCGAGACACGCCAGATTGTGACGGGCAACCTGCTGGCTTCTCCGGTAGGTAGGAAGTACATCAACTTCACCAATAATCACGGACAGGTACGCCAGGGATTACTGCTGCCGCGCAGCTATGACATTGAGGAAGCTCTGGAGAAAATGCCTGTGGTGCTAAAAACCCGCGAACAGCAGTCAACCTTCCTGGCGAAAACGGCAGGGTCAGGCGCAAAGATGCAAACGGCTGATGAAGGCTTAAAGCTTCAGCACACGACACGAGCAATTGGCGGATCACCCCAGGCAGGACTGCTGCTGGATGTGCCGTCTTCTAAAAAAGGCGGCGGCAAATACTTCAAAGATGCTGATCTGATGGCGATTGTCGAGGGCGGCGAATTTGAAAAGCGCAGTAAAGGAATGCAGGGCTTTATTCCCAGTTCCCGCATTGGTGAATTTCTCGACCTGTTACATCAAAAGTTTTCCGGTCAGCTTGCTGTGACCGACGAATACTACAAACCGCTGGCGCGTGAAATCACAGGCAGCGAGGTTCAGATGATGGAGTGGTTCAAAGACGACCAGCCTCTTGACCTGGCAGCTCAGGAACTCGAATTCTCGACCGAGGGTATTGCCGCTCGCATTGCTGAACAAAAGGCGCAGGCACAGCAGAAGAAAGAAAATGAAGAACGTGGTCGGCAGGAGCGAGCATTGCAGTCTGGGGATCTCGATGCAGCAAAACCCTCTGGTGAAGCACAGAAGCGAGAAGTCTCCCAACACCCGGATCTAGAAAAACTGGTGCAGGTGTTTGAAGCACATTTCGGGACAGGTGGCAGGTTCGATCGCATCACCGATGCGCGGAAGTTTGCGCTTGCCACGCTTCAGGATCGGGGCAGTGACTTGGCGAAGACGCTAACCAACAAGCAGGTGGATGAATGTATCGAAAAGTCACTCGTGCGGGTAGCGCGAAACATCACGCAGTCCCTAGAGCCGATGACCAGCTTTGACTTGCTGGTTGATCTGTACGATCGTCAACCTCACCTCAGTTCGCGCACATCCTCCAGCATTCTGCTTCAGCAGTACAGTACCCCCACCCCGATCGGGCGACTGGCACAGCAGCTTGGAGACATTCATCCTGAAACGACTGTGTATGAGCCGACTGCAGGTAACGGTTCACTGCTGACCAATGCCAGCCCGGACAAAGCGATCGTGAATGAAATCGATGGGCGGCGAGCCAGTGAATTGCAAGCACAAGGGTTTGCTGTCACTCAGCACGACGCGACGGAGTTTGCACCCCAGAAAAAGTCGGTAGAGCGGGTGATCCTTAACCCGCCCTTTGGTGCAGCCACGGACCCGACGACCGGACACACAAAGCGGTGGACGATCGAGCTTGACGATCCGGCTCCGGGAACGCGTCCCTATGAAACGAGTGCAGTAGACCATGCCATCACGTTTAAGTCCCTGAGCGCGATGAAAGACGATGGAAAAGCGGTTGTCATCCTGGGTGCGCCGATGGAGCAGAAGATGGGCTACGACGCTTCTGGGGCATATAACGAAGGGCAGACGCGATCGTTCTTCTTTACGCTCTACAACAACTACAACGTGGTTCAGCACTTCACTGTCACTGGGGATAAACTCTACGACAAGCAGGGCACAACCTTTCCAGTTGATGTGATTGTGATCGGCGGACGGGGTAAATCTGAATTGCCACTGCCTGCGGTCACGCCTCCACCTGCCTATCGTACCTGGGAAGAACTGCGGGGCGTAATGGCAGAATCTCTTGGATACGAGTTTTTGTTCAGAGACGAAGACAAGACGCTGCATCCAGAGGTTCAAGCCATGCTGGATCAGCTTCCGGCTGAATATTGGCAACAAATGGACTCGGCTCTAGGATTGTTTGAGGAGGACACGCAGCCAGCCCGACAGGATCTACTCCAAAGAATTTCCGATCGGGTGAAATCGGGAGAAACGCTAAACGAAGCGATCGTTCAGGTCGGTGAAGATCTCCGTAGCCGCAAGCTGGAGTTTGAATCCGCAGAAGATCTTGCCATCAGCGAAGCCAAAGTTCACGAACTCTCGGAAGCAATTCGAGAAGGATTGGGCATAAACCTTTCAGACTCGCATTCAGAAGCAGAACCAACTAATGAAGCAAAGCGGCTGCATGAGATTGAACTGGCAGAAGCAATTGATCAACCTTCTGCGGATGACCGTTATTTGCCGGAGGACGAACCTACGCCTGAGTCTGAGCCAACACCTGACCAAGCAGCATCACCTGAACCTCCTCCAGAAGACGAAGCAGATGAAGCATTCTCCTCTGTCGTTGCCACAACAGAAAGCCCGTATGGAGAGCTAAGCGTTCAGATTATTCCTGCCGTTGATGACGATGAATTCTACCTGCTCAAGTTTGAGGGTGTGACAGCAAACTGGCACGGGTATGCCAACATCTTTCGAGATGAAGCTCTGCCCAAATCCAAGTTTGAGCAGATGGAGGGGTTTGATTCCCTTCAAGATTATGCTCGATTTGCCGTCGAGGAGGTGAATGCTCAATTCTTAGCAAATCTGGGACAGGAGAGCGATCGCATTCTACCCATTCTGAAGCGATGGCTGAAAACGAATGACCCTGCTGCAATCGATGACTTCCTATCGCAATACCCCGAAGCAGATCGTCATGGCATCCCGCCAGAACTGCAAAAGCTAGTGGTGCAGTTTACTCTAGAAAACGCTACCCCTCAGATTGACACCCAGGAGAAGGTCAGTTCTGCGACGGTATCTGAAGCAGAGCCATTGGAACAATCGCGCATTGTGATTCAAAGCCTGGTGACAGGTGAGCAAACGTTTTTGGATGCTCCGCCTTTATCTGGGGGAGAACCTTCGCCTCAACCTGCTCCGCCTGAACCTGTGCAGGAGCAGACGACCGAACAGGCACAATCTCCAGAAGCAACAAACGCAGAGCCACCTCGAATTCTGCCTGCGCGTGAGCAGCTAAGGCAGGCGGAGAAGAACATTGCAAAACTGCTAAATCAAGCAGGACTCACGGCTGCGATTGTGGACGGCAATCTGAATGAGGACGATTTCTATCTCCGAGTTGAGAACGAACCTTATCTGCCTCTGGTTATTGAACGCCACCAGGACAAGCTCTATCTGACCCACTACCGGGATTATGATGGTGAACTGGTTCACGATGGCGAAATGATCTTCCAGGTTCAGCCCACAGATACCGGAGACTTCAGACTTCGCTTTTTAGAAACGGCTGTTCAAAATCCATTCTCAGGCGGCGAGTCTCGCGCTCAAGATCGCTCCTTCGCCACGGTATTCTCGCGTAACCTGATTCACCAGGAATTTGGCAGCGCGGCATTGGAAGCCTATACAAAACAGCAGTCGCAAGAGGCAGATACGGAAGCAGCCGCAACCGCTGCAATACCTCAATCTGTCGAAGCTGTTAATACGGAAACTGAGGCAATCTCCAGCAGTGCAGATGCCAATGTAGCCGAAACACCGGAAGTGCCCTTGCCTGCGGGAGAGACTGTAATCCAATCAAGCAACGTGACTCCCATTCAGGAAAAACCTCAGAGCGACCCTCAACCGCCCATTCCTGATCAGACTGCCAAAATTCTAGACATGACGCAGCAGGTTATGCAGCAGCATGACCCACAGACCGTAGCGGCATTGCAGCAGCCGAACGAGGAAGGCTGGAGTCCTTCGCTCAGCCAACTGCGACTGTGCTTTATTGCGGCACAATCATTGGGTCGAGACACCAGCGAAATTGCCCAAATTGCTGAACAGGTGATTGCAGGTACACCGGAAGCAGATAAGCCAAAGTCTGAACGTGATCCAAATTTTGTAAATCCTAACGTTAGGATCAGTGGAGAAACGCTAGAACGGATTAAGTCGCACATTGGGGATGCTCGCTCCCAAGCAGTGATGAACAACTGTCAGCAGATTCTACGGGATTTGGGCAAGCCTCAACGAGGAAATCCAAACTGTATCGAATTTGCGAAGCCAAATGGCGATCTCATCATTACTTTTGACCGCACGACGAAGACTCTTACAGCGTTCTCCAGAAAACAAGACAGAACACTCCTGAAAGCCGTTGAAGGTGTAGTGCAGGAGGGACAGACTGACGACGTGAAAGCTCTGAAACAGAAGACAACAAAGTTTCTGGAACACACTCAGCAGCAGGCACAACAAATGGCTTGACATCCTCCCATGTCTAAAGAACGTGGGATTCCTAAGACTCACGACTTAGGTTTCTGCTTCGTAGCACCTGCCTTCCGAGACTTACTCTCTTCGGGTCTTACGGTCGCTCCACAGACTGACACGGTGTGTCCCACCGCCAAGAGATTACGAGCCGCATTTACATCGCGATCATGGTGAGTTCCACAATGAGGACAATCCCACTCACGAATATTCAACGGCAGTCGCTCAATAATGTGACCGCAGTTCCCACAGCATTTAGAACTGGGAAACCACTGGTCAATTTTGACGAGCGTTCGACTATACCACTCGCATTTGTACTCCAGTTGGCAAACCATCTCACCCCATCCCGCATCGCTAATTGCACGAGCGAGTTTATGGTTCTTGACCATGTTCTTCACAGCCAACGACTCAACGGCGATCGTTTGGTTTTCACGAACTATCCGGGTCGTAACTTTGTGCAAATGGTCTTTTCTGGAATTCGATATCTGCTTCTGAATCCGGGCAACTTTCACCCGTGCTTTATCTCGATTGCGCGATCCTTTTTCCTTCCGGCTCAGGGACTTTTGCGCTCGCTTCAATCGCTTGTAATGGCGGTTAAAGTGTTTCGGGTTGGCAATCTTCTCGCCAGTCGAAAGCGTGACCAGGCTGCTGATTCCTGCATCCAATCCCACCGATTGAGCAACGGGTTCAAGTTTCAGGTTGCGCGGATCGTCAAAGCGAATGCTGATGTACCACTGACCAGACGGATTCAGCCTGACAGTCACGGTAGACGGCTCAGCACCTTTCGGCAATTGTCTGGACCATCGGATATTCAATGGTTCAGAACACTTTGCCAAATATACTTTGCCGTCTTTCCACTTGAATGCAGACTTGGTGAACTCTGCACTGCCGCCATTCCGCTTCTTTTTGAAGTTGGGATATTTCGCCCGACCCACAAAGAAGTTCGTGTAGGCGGTTTGCAGATGCCTCAATCCTTGCTGCAAGGGAACACAACTCACTTCATTCAAAAACTGGAGGTCTTCTTGCTTCTTCCATTCGGTCAACAGTGCAGAGGTCTGGTTATAGCCGATTCTCTGCTGTCTCGAATACCAGGCTTCAGTCCGTTCTGCCAGTGCTCGGTTATAAACCAATCGCACACAGCCCAAAGTCCGACGCAAGAGATGTTCCTGTTCGGGTCTGGGATAGAAACGATAGCTGAAAGCCTTGTCTGTCATAGCTTCTATTTTAACACTTCCTTTGTGAAGCATTGCATTATTGGCAGCCTTCGACTGCCGCTCCTATCCCTCCCACCCTTTCAAGGGTGGGTTTCCCGGCGATCCATATGAGGATTTGAGGACAATGAAATTACTATCTCCCTATGAGCAACAATTTCAGGCACTTGGCGTTGACCCCAGCACAGCGGCTCAGGCTGGAGCGATCGTCCAGAAGCAAGCCAACGATCCCTCCTACACCCTGAGCAACGAGGATCAAAACATTAGAAACGCAGCCTTTCAGCAGATTCTACAGAATCAGCTTGAAGCCGCCATGCAGCAACAGCAGGAGGAACAGGAGCAGCGGCAGCGCGAGGAGGAAGAACGAATTAATGCAGCCGTTTTTGAATACGTGCGATTGCTCGAGCAGGCGCAGGAAACCGAGTCGATCGGACTAATTGATGCAGCGGCGGCAGTAAAACAGCAATTGCTGGCTGAAGGTGTCTTGGAAGCTGAATTTAATCAGCGCGTTAGTGCGATCGATGGAGTGCTGTGGTCAGAGTCCTATGACTACGACGAGAGCGACGACAGCGCATTTGAAGCACGGTGGCAAAAGGAAACGCAGAGTATAGGAGTTCCAGGCAACCTACAGCACTCAGAATTGCTTGACGACCGCTTCCGCGAACTCAGAGAACAGCAGCTTGAGCGAAACGAGGATGAACAGGAGCGGCGGCGATTGCGGCATCACGTCCAGCAGGCAGATCTTGACCTTTGAGCTATCAACCCTTTAACTCTTAAGACAATGGTTTCATTTAATCGAAAAACACTGTTTGGATTGATTGTCCTGGTAGCTGGGTTTATGGTTGCGATGGCATCCGTGGAATCGCTAGAACAAAGCGTTATTAACCACATTTCTCAATCCCAACCGCAGGCAGTCTTAGATGTTCAAGCCCTGCCGATTGCCGCTCAGTTCAGGGTGAACAATCGTGTCATCAAGCTAGAGGTTGCGCGAACCATCCAGGAACGGCGGATTGGGCTAATGAATCGTCCCCGGATTGATCCCGATCGGGGCATGGGATTCGCAGTTAGCCCTCCACGCGACGTTGAAATCTGGATGAAGCAGATGCGGTTTCCGATCGACATCATCTTTTTACGAAACGGCAGAATCAAGGCAATTCAGCTAGAAGCTCTGCCCTGTCAAACTAAAGTTTGCCCGACGTATCAGGCAGGAACTCCAATTGATCAGGTGATTGAACTGGCAGCAGGACAGGCTAACAACTTGGATTTGAAAGTCGGAGACTTACTGACGATTACGCAAATTCAGGACCCAATCCAAGCTGCTCCACTAAAATAACAATGTTCTGATTTTTAAAGCTGATGGGCTTTACGCTCCCTTTTGTAATACTGTCAAAATTTTGTAAGGTTAAAATATAAATCTTACAAAAAGGAAGAGATATTAGGAACCTCCAATTCTGCTCCGCACATATCGCTAGGGCAGGTGGAAAAGTTTACCAACAAACTGGCAAGAACGAGATCCCCGATCCTGCCTGCTTGTACAGTAGATTCAAAAATTTATTCCTTGTCTAGACTGATTGGATTCAGGTTAAACCTGACCTCGCCGTTCAAGAAACCACCCCGATCGTCTCCATCAGCATTAACGTTGGTGTGATTGTTCAGGTAAAACAATCCTTCTCCGTCACTCCGGGCAGCACTGGCAGCAGCTTGTTCTTCTGGAGTTAAAGCGAAGTCACCAGAGATTGTGCCAGATTTGGCATCATTTTGTTCCACGCTTAACGTCCGAATAATCGTGGCATCTGCCTCTTGTTCTGGCGAGAAGTGTAAATGCACTCCAGTCGGCTCAAACCCTTTAGATTCAGCATCAGCCCGGAATCGATTCACAAGATCCTGGGGAGCATCATTGCTGAACACTGTCGCATCTTCGGCAGCTTGCTCATTGACCCCTTCTGCCTCAAACAGGGGCACAGCGTCAAAGTTGCTAAAGCTTCCGTCAATCTTTAAGCGACCCTCTTCCAGCACCGCAGTTGCACTCATTTCCCCTGGAGAATCGTTCGGGAACGGAAACTCATCGGGTCCGGTTCCAGAACCACTAAACTCAATCCGCTTCTGTCCAGCAGAAATGAAATCATTCCCATCATCCCCGGTCAGGGTATCACTCTTACCCTCATCGCCATCGTGCTGAGTGTAGCCACCGTCAGAAGTGGATCGCCCACTGGGAGGTGGGGGAGCATCATTGTGGCTATGTCCCAATGCTTGATCTAGCGAGTGTGCAAGTTCAGCGTCTTGCAGTGAACCACCCTGACCCGAACTAGAATCGTGCGATTCCTGGGGAACAAAGGCATCTGCGACAGCAGCTCCGTGTCTATCATCGTGAAATCCTGCCATAAAGCATCTCTCCTATCCTACTTAGAAAAACTATTGAGAAAACCTGTTAAGCCTGCTCTACTAAGTCTGGTGCGGCACTCTCATCAAAAACTACAAAGTTCTTTTCAGATAAATCCTCGGCGTTCGTGAATCGCGTTGCTGCCAGCGTGTGCCCTGTGTCTCGATCGAGGATCAGTGTATTGTTCTCGCTATCTAATGGTTGCTCCAACCCACCCTTGTCAGGGTTTTGCCCTTGACCATAAATAATGCGGTCAAGGGTCAATCCCTCTCCAAGTGCAAACTTGTCTGTATTCGTATCAAAGTCTAAAATGTCAGCCGTAGCTTCTAAATCCAGCACAATCACGTCATTGCCAAATCCAGTCGCGATCGTATTAAAAGCTCCTTCTGTATCGCTTTTAATCACATCGCTATCGCTTCCGGCGATGATCGTATTGGTTCCACCCTGACCATCGAGCAAATCACCCGTTTCTCCTAGAAATTGAGTAACATCCCCGCTCACTCGCTCAACCTGATTCGGGTCAAGTCCTCGTGGGTTAGCAAGTTGGTCAGGGGAAAAGTGATTTGCTTCATTTGATGCGACATCAGATCCAGAATCCTGATTGTCTTCACTGGAACCACGTGTAACAGGGTCTTCAAGTGCTTTCGACAGTGATTCATCCAGGCTTGCTTCTTGCAAATCTGATCCCTGTCCACCTGAAAAGGATTTCGATTGCGATTGAGACTCACCTGCTAGATCAATTCCGCCTTCATCTTTCAGGTCTTTCGAGTTTTTATCATGCCCGAAGGCATTCCCATTTCCATGTCCAAATTCGCTCATGGCAACCTCTATTGCTCCAGTGAAGTGTGCAAAAAATAGAAACGCTGACTGCCAATTGACCTGCTCCTTATCTCATTGTAGGCAAGTTAATTGGACTAACTTTTTAGCTCTAGTATAGTTACCGAAAAATTTAATAAGCTCATGCTTTTGATAGAGGCTACTCCTTTATCAGGTAGGCAGAACGGCGTACTTGAATCCCAAAATCACTTTTTCTACAACTGAATACATTGCGAGGGTTCCTTATGAGCAGGAGTAAATTGCAGTTTTAGGAACCCCTGCTACCTAGTAGCCTGCCACATGAATTATGACAAGCTGGCGGTTGGATAGAGACGCTTGAATTTGGTGCGGGCATCGACGGTAGAAAAACGCCAATTGACCGTTGCTTTGTTTTGATT